>CAYSZN010000421.1:0-4044 GCA_964435425.1 uncultured Akkermansia sp.
TGGATTCCGCAACGTGCCCTACGACGAGATCGGAAAGGCGCTTGAAACGCTCGACCAAGGCCCGCGCGGAAAAGTGCCGGTCCATTTCGTGGCCTTCGAGCCAAAGTCCACCGACGCCGCCGAATGGTCCCGTCTCGTGCGCCGCACCGGAGGCGAATTCCGGGAACTGAAGAAGCCATGAAGAAAATCCTAAGTCCGAAGCTCGAAATCCGAAGCCCGAAAATCCCCTTCCTGTCACGAACCCCGAATCGCTTCGGATTTCGGATTTCGAGCTTCGGATTTTTCCACATTTGACAGAATTTTCGGATTTTTTTGATAAAAACCGCGATTTTTTGTGTTGCAGCCTCTGAAAATTCATCGCGAAACCTTGGATTGCGGCGTATTTTCCCACTTGAGAAGTTTAAAACTTTTTCCAACTTCTTGCCTTTGCTTAGCTTTGCCGCGCGTTATGAACCTCAAGTCCCTCTGTGCCGTCTCCCTCTCGGCCGGTCTTTCTATTCTGGGCAGCAGTTGCAAGTCGAGGAATCAGGAGATCCCGGTTCCCCAGACGCCCGTGCCTCCGGCCCAGTACGGCCAGCCGGGCGATCCGGCGGCACCGGGTGCTCCCGTTCCGCCCGACCAGGCAGGAGGCCGCTTCGGCTACACGGGCGCGGCTCCTGCTCCCGGAGCGCCCGCCCCTGCTCCGGCCCTCGCTCCCGCTCCTGCGCCGGGTCTGCGCGATGTGCGCGACATCGGATCGACCGATTCCGTCAAGCCGCCCGCCGAGCAGAAGCCGACGACTCCGCCGCCCGCGCCTTCCTCGCCCTCCTCCGACATGCCCTACGCGAATGCCGTGCCCGGCAATCCTCTGGTCGTGACCCTGCCGGGAGCGCATGCCTCCCTCGGGAAGATTTCCATCGAGAAATACGACTCCGCCGGCAATCCGACGGGCGAGCCGCTCAAGCGCGGCACGCAGGTGCAGATCCCGGATCCGAACAATCCCGGGAAGAAAATCTACTTCAAGGTTCCCTGAGCACGGAGAGCGGAGTCCCTTTTCGCCGTGTCGCCGTCCTCGGTCCGGGATTGATCGGAGGGTCGCTCCTCCGGGCGGTCCGGCGGCGCTGGCCGGGGATCAGCCTCGCCGCGTGGGCTCGTCGGCCCGAGTCGGTCGAGGAGCTGCGGGCCGAGCCGCATCTGGTCGATTTCGCCAGCGGCGACGTCGCGGAGGCAGTCGAGGGGGCCGACGGCGTGGTCCTCGCGATGCCGGTGGAGCACATGGCCGCCGCTGTCGGACGCATCGGCCGTCTCGCCCCCGGTGCCTTGGTCACCGATGTGGGCAGTGTGAAGGGATCCGTGGTCCGCGGCATCGGGCCTCTGGTCGCCGAGCGGGGAGGGCGCTTCCTCGGCAGCCATCCCATGGCCGGATCGGAGAAGAAGGGTCTACACCACGCCGAGGCCGGTTTGTTCGAGGGGGCCGCCGTCATCCTGACGCCCGATGGAGCGGAAACGGCGAACCCCGAAGACGTGTCGCGCTTGACCCGCTTCTGGGAGGGGCTCGGAGGCAGGGTCACGGTCCTCGATCCTGACCGGCACGATGTCCTGGTCGCGGGCATCAGCCATCTTCCCCATCTCGCGGCGGCGGCTCTGGCGAGGACCGTGCTCGGCCGCGAGCCCGGCTCGGCGGCGCTGAGCGGCGGAGGCTTCCGCGACACCACCCGCGTCGCCAGCGGACCGGAGGAGATGTGGTCGGGCATCCTCGCCGACAACTCCAAGGCCGTCTCGGAGCAGCTCGGCCATTACATCGGAGAGCTGCAAACTTGGAAGGAGGCCCTCGACTCGCTTGACAGGGACCGCCTCCGCGACTTGTTGTGCGAGGCCCGTCGGCTTCGCGAAATCCTCCCGCCCAAGGGTTCGGCGGAGGCTTGACGCCGCGCCCCTCCCTCAGTTTTCCCCATCAGCATGGCCGATCTGCGCGTCAAACGAGTCAAGGACTTCACCGCGGAACTCACCGTTCCCGGCGACAAGAGTATCTCCCACCGGGCGCTCATGTTCTCCGCGCTCTCGAATGGGCCATGCGAGATCACCGGCTTCCTCGCCAGCGAGGACTGTCTTGCGACCATGCATGCCCTCTCCGCCATGGGGGTGGAGGTCGAGCCGCTCGGTTCCGGGGGCACCCACATCCGCGTCCACGGCTGCCGCGGCGAGTTCAAGGATCCCGGCAGGCCTATCGACTGCGGCAACAGTGGCACGACGATGCGCCTTCTTGCCGGCCTCCTCGCCTCGAAACCCTTCGAGACGACCCTGACGGGTGATGAATCGCTCTCCCGGCGGCCCATGAACCGCGTCGCCGCCCCCCTCGGGCAGATGGGCGCGCGCATCGTGGGCAAGGGGGATCGCTGCACCCCGCCCATCAAGGTCCAGGGCGTGCCGAAGCTGACCGCCATCCACTACGACTCTCCCGTCGCCAGCGCCCAGGTGAAGAGCGCCATCCTCCTCGCCGGACTTGCCGCCGAGGGCAGGACGAGCGTCAGCGAGCCGCATCCCTCCCGCGACCACACCGAGCGGATGCTGAACTACCTCCTCGTGAAGAACGTCCGCGAGGGGAACACCGTCTCGATCTGGGGCGGACAGACGCCCGAGTCGCGCGACATCCGCGTGCCGGGGGACATCTCCAGCGCCGCCTTCTGGATCGTCGCCGCCGCGGCGCGGCAAGGCTCGCGGCTCGTGATCCACGACGTCGGGCTCAATCCCACCCGCACCGGCATTCTGAACGTGATGGCCCGCATGGGCGCGAAGATCGCCGAGCGCGTCGACGAATCCGGCTGCGAGCCGATGGGCACGGTCGAGATCCTCGGACAGGGGCTCAAGGCGACTGAGATCGGTGGGGCCGAAATCCCTACCCTGATCGACGAGATTCCCGTGCTCGCCGTCGCCGCCGCCCTCGCCGAGGGCAGGACGGTCATCCGCGACGCCCAGGAGCTGCGGGTCAAGGAGAGCGACCGCATCTCCGTCGTCGCCGAGAACCTCCGACGCATGGGGGCCACCGTCGACGAGTTCGCCGACGGCATGGAGATCGTCGGCGGAGCCACCCTGAAGGGAGCCGAGATCCATTCCCTCGGCGACCACCGCATTGCCATGTCCTTCGCCATCGCCGGCCTCTTTGCCGAGGGCGAGACCGTGATCCACGGGGCGGAATGCATCGAGACGAGCTATCCCGGCTTCATCCGCGAGATGGAACGGCTTCAGGCGATGGGGCGCTGATGGGGGGAAGCCTGTTGCCGAGGCCATTGGCCTCGGTCGAACGTCGTTTGGACGTTCGATCCGCGCCCGATGGACGCGGCTACAGGCGCTGACGCGTCCTCCGAAGCCTCCCATCATCCTTGCTGTCGTGGGATCTGCCCTCGTAAATACATTGTATGGGCAAAAAAATCGCCAATTTGCGAAAATTGTCTTGTATTGTCTTTGTATTTCCTTCAGTTTACATCGTAAAGCGCTCCCAGAAGCGAAGCCTCCGTTTTCCTCCCTGTCCTTGGATTCCAACCCTTCGAAGCCATGAAACTCCCGGAAACCTTCGAGCCGAGCCGTCCCCACCCCAAACGCGGGAAGGAGCGCCGGAAAGGCGTTGCCCTCGTCACGGTCCTGACGGTGATGGCCCTCACCACCATCCTCGTGCTGACCTTCTTCTCCCTGGCCAGCAGCGAGCACCGCGCCTCCAACGTCTACTCCCAGGGCCTCCAGGCCCAGCAGGTCGCGGAGCAGGCCGTGAACTTCGTCATCGCGCAGATCCGCGAGGCGACAACGGCGGGGACGACGATCGCCTGGGCCTCCCAGCCTGGCGCGATCCGCCGGTGGGACGACGGCGGGAACAATGACTACGCCTACAAGCTCTATTCGGACGACCGGATGAAGACCATGGATTGGACGGATTTCCAGAAAGATTTCATGGATCTGGCGCGCTGGAGCAGCCAGCCGGACCATTTCGTCGATCTCAACGAGCCCGTCATCCGCGGGGAGAAGGTCTACTATCCCATCGTCCATCCGTCGGCGTCCTCGGTTCCCAAGTGG
>CAYSZN010000422.1:0-4031 GCA_964435425.1 uncultured Akkermansia sp.
CATCGAACTCCCGGACGGCCTGCCGGATCATCGGCGCCGTCCTCAGCATCGTGATCACGCTGGTGGGCGGCATCGCGCTGGCGACGCTGCCCGTCGCCCAGTTCCCCGAGATCGCCCCGCCGACGATCCAAGTCACCGCGAACTACCCCGGAGCGAACGCGGAGACGGTGGCCGAGACGGTCGCGACCCCGATCGAGCAGCAGGTCAACGGCGTGGAGGACATGCTCTACATGTCGTCGCAGTCGAGCAACGACGGCACCATGGCGCTGACGGTCACCTTCAAGACCGGCACCGACCTCGATACCGCCCAGGTGCTGGTGCAGAACCGCGTGGCCATCGCCACTCCGATGCTGCCGGAGGAGGTGCGGCGCACCGGCGTCACCACCCGGAAGCGTTCGCCGGACATGACCCTGATCGTCCATCTGATCTCGCCGGACAGCACCTTCGACACCTTGTTCATCAGCAACTACGCCCTGCTCCAGGTGCGCGACCAGCTCGCCCGGGTCGAGGGCGTCGGCGACATCGCCGTCTTCGGCGCCCGGGAGTATTCGATGCGCGTCTGGCTCGATCCCAACAAGGTCGCCGCCCGCCGCCTCACCGCGCAGGAGGTGGTCGCCGCGATCCAGGAGCAGAACGTGCAGGTCGCCGCCGGCACCCTCGGGGCCGCGCCGGTGCCGGAGGGCGCGACCGCCTTCGAATACGTCGTCAAGACGCAGGGGCGGCTCTCCAGCGAGAAGGAGTTCGAGAACATCGTCGTCAAGACGGGGGCCGACGGGAAGGTGGTGCGGGTCCGCGACGTGGCGCGGGTCCAGCTCGCGGCGAAGGACTACACCACCAGCAGCCTCCTCGACGGCCAGCCCGCCACCGCCATCGGCATCTTCCAACTGCCCGGCACCAACCAGATCGCGACCTCCGACGCCGTCCGCGCGAAGATGGAAGAGCTGAAGCGGGACTTCCCCCCGGGGCTCGACTACCGCATCGCCTACGATCCGACGACCTCGGTCCGCCAATCCATCCACGAAGTGCAGAAGACGCTCCTCGAGGCGGTGGTCCTCGTCGTCCTCGTCATCCTCGTCTTCCTGCAGAACTGGCGCGCCTCGATCATCCCGCTCCTCGCCATCCCCGTCTCGCTCATCGGCACCTTCGCCGCGATGAGCGCCTTCGGCTTCTCGCTGAACAACCTCTCGCTCTTCGGCCTCGTGCTCGCCATCGGCATCGTCGTCGACGACGCCATCGTGGTGGTGGAGAACATCGAGACCCACATCGCCCGAGGCCTCTCCTCGCGGGACGCCGCGCGCAAGGCGATGGACGAGGTCAGCGGCCCCGTCGTGGCCATCGCGCTGGTGCTTTCCGCCGTCTTCATACCGACCGCCTTCCTCGGCGGGATCCCCGGGCAGTTCTTCCGCCAGTTCGCGCTCACCATCGCGGTTTCCACGCTCATTTCGGCCCTGAATTCGCTGACCCTCTCGCCCGCCCTCGGAGCGATCCTGCTCAAGCCGCACGGAGCGGAAAAGGACCGGCTGCAGCGGCTGATCGACGGATCCCTCGGATGGTTCTTCCGGGGCTTCAACAAGGTGTTCGAGCGGAGCACCGCCGCCTACGGGAAGGCCGTCGCCAGGCTCGTCCGGCTCTCCGCGGCGGTGCTCGCGGTCTACGCCGGGCTGCTCGCGCTGACGGCGCTCGGCTTCAAGGCGGTGCCCGGCGGCTTCATCCCCACGCAGGACCGGGGCTACATCTTCGCCATGGCGCAGCTCCCCGACGCCGCCGCAATCGGGCGCAGCGAGGCGGTCACCGCCAAGATGAGCCGGATCGCCCGCGAGACGCCCGGGGTGCTCTCCGCGATCGAGATCGCCGGCTTCAGCCTCATGGGCGGCGGCAACCAGTCCAACGCGGGCACGCTCTTCATCCCGCTGCGGGACTATTCCGAGCGCACCGACCCCGCAACCAGTGCCGATGGCATCATCCGCGAGCTCCGCCGCCGCTTCCTCGCGGAGGTGCCGGAAGCCTTCGTCGCGGTCTTTCCCCCGCCTCCGGTCAACGGCATCGGCAATGCCGGCGGCTACAAGCTGATGGTCCAGGACCGCGGAGGGGCCGGGCTCGACGCGCTGCAGAGCCAGGCGGAGACCATGATGGCGAAGGCGAACGAAACGCCCGGCCTCGTCGGGAACCTCTCGACCTTCCGCGCGAACGTCCCGCAGATGTGGATCGACGTGGACCGCACCAAGGCCAAGACGATGGACGTCCCCCTGGGCAACGTCTTCGGCACGCTGCAAACCTATCTCGGCAGCGCCTACGTCAACGACTTCAACCTCTACGGACGCACCTATCGCGTCACCGCGCAGGCCGACGCGCCGTTCCGCCTCGCGCGCGACGACATCCGCAGGCTGGAGACCCGCAACGCCGCCGGGGGCATGGTCCCGCTCGGCTCGGTCGCGACCGTGCAGGAGACGAACGGGCCGGACAAGGTCGTGCGCTTCAACCTCTATCCCGCCGCCGACCTCAGCGGGCAGCCCTCGCCGGGATCGAGCAGCGGCGAGGCGCTCGCGGCCGTGGAAAGGCTGGCGCGAGAGACGCTGCCCGCTGGCTTCGGCAGCGAGTGGACCGAGATGGCCTTGCAGCAGAAGCTCGCAGGCAACGCCACGCTCTACGTCTTCCCCATCTGCGTCCTCTTCGTCTTCCTCGTCCTCGCCGCCCAGTACGAGAGCTGGTCGCTGCCCTTCGCCATCATCCTCATCGTGCCGATGTGCCTGCTGAGCGCCATCGGCGGGGTCTGGCTGCGCGGCATGGACAACAACCTCTTCACCCAGATCGGCTTCGTCGTCCTCGTCGGCCTCGCCTGCAAGAACGCCATCCTCATCGTCGAATTCGCCAAGGAGATCCAGGACGGCACCGGCAAGAGCCGGTGGGAGGCCGCCGTCGAGGCGAGCCGGCGGCGCCTGCGGGCCATCCTCATGACCTCCTTCGCCTTCATCCTGGCCATGGTCCCGCTGGTCGTCAGCACCGGGGCCGGCGCGGAGATGCGGCAGGCGCTCGGAACCGCCGTCTTCTTCGGAATGCTCGGGGTCACCTTCTTCGGACTCGTGCTCACGCCGGTGTTCTACGTCGTCATCATGGGGGCCGTGGAGAGGCTCCGCGGACGGCCCCGGGAATCCACGCCCCCTGCGGAGGAGGTCTGAGGCTACGGAGACCGCGCCCGGCGGCGGCCCGAGGGCGGCCGGGAACCCTGGAGGAACCGAAGACCAAGCGGGCCGGCCGGAAGTTCGAATTTTGAGAATTGCCGGAGCTCGATATAGAAGGGGAGGGGAAAGGGCGAAGATTTTCGAAAAAAGAGCGAAAAAGGTGTTGACCCTTCCAGAAGATCGCCGATACTCACGGCCCGCCCGAAAGAGGGTGGCTCCGAGGAATCGAACGCGATTCGGGAGAACGGATCTTTTAGAACATCAGGCCGACTGGCTGCAAACAAAAAACCTGCATCGCAAACGGTGTGGGAAATGAAATTGCAAAAAGTTGGCGGAAAAGGAAAAGGCTAAATTGTGTGCTGCACGTGAAAGCAAGTAGCGTGCCGAGCGAAGCCTCAAATCAGAGGTGGAGCTCACGTCAATTTTCCGTTAAAGAACAATAGCGTCTCTGAAAAGGGAGGCCATGCGTTTCGATGCGGGATCATATTTCTATTCGAAGAGTTTGATTCTGGCTCAGAACGAACGCTGGCGGCGTGGATAAGACATGCAAGTCGAACGGGGAATTCTTTAAAGCTTGCTTTGGGAATTCCTAGTGGCGAACGGGTGAGTAACACGTGAGTTACCTGCCCCGAAGAGGGAGATAACCCGGAGAAATCCGGACTAATACCCCATGTGATCGAAAGATTAAAGGCGGCGAAAGCTGTCGCTTCGGGATGGGCTCGCGGCCTATCAGCTTGTTGGCGGGGTAAAGGCCCACCAAGGCGATGACGGGTAGCTGATCTGAGAGGATGATCAGTCACACTGGAACTGAGACACGGTCCAGACACCTACGGGTGGCAGCAGTCGAGAATC
>CAYSZN010000423.1:0-4030 GCA_964435425.1 uncultured Akkermansia sp.
ATCACATGATCCCTCCCGACATCGCCCTGAACCGCCTCCGCGAGGGCAACCTCCGCTTCGCCCAAGATCTCCCGAGCGAGGCGGGCCTCACCGGCGCGGCGCGGCGCAACCAACTCGTCACGGGCCAGCAACCCTTCGCCGTCATCCTCGGCTGCTCCGACTCGCGCGTTCCGGCGGAGATCGTCTTCGACCAGGGCCTTGGCGATCTCTTCGTCATCCGCGTCGCCGGGAACATCGTCGCCCCCTCGCAGATCGGCAGCATCGAATACGCCGCCGAGGTCACCGGAGCCCGCCTCGTCGTGGTGATGGGCCACTCGACCTGCGGCGCGGTCCAGGCGACCATCGACGAGCTCCAGCGCCCCCAGGCGAACCGCTCGCGCAACCTCCGCTCCATCGTGGACCGCATCCGCCCCTCGATCGAGACGCTGCTCGAGACCGGCTTGGCGCAGGACCGCGCCGCCCTCGTCCGCTACGCCGTGCGCGCGAACATCCGCGCCTCCGTCGACCACCTCCGCCACGGCTCCGAGATCCTCGAAAGACTCATCGCCCAGGAAGGACTCGCCGTCGTGGGAGCGGAATATTCGCTTGAGACAGGGCTCGTCGAGTTCTTCGACGGCGCGCCAATGACGCCGCCGGAGTGAAGAGGGTTGGCCGCGCGACCAGACCCTCTTCGGTCAGAAGGGCACCGTCAATCCCTCCGCTTCCGCAAGCCGTTTTTGATTCGCGTCGAAGGTGAGGAACTCGCGTGCGCCGAGCTCGATCGCTGCGGCGACATGGAGGATGTCGAACGAACGGTGTCCGCCCGCCTCCGTGTGGCGTTCGCTGAGGCGCTCCGCCGCGAGATGCACTTGCGACCACGGAGCCGGGACCACGACAAGCGCCCCGGTGGCGAGGTCGGACTTCAGGTCGGCGAGCATCTTCGATGCCTCCGGCTTCGGAAACCCTTTCGTCGGATCGTTCCGATGGAGGCGCGCCTGGAAGCGCACCGATTGCCTGAACTCGAACAAGAGCAGCGAAGTCACCTCGAGAGGGCCGGGCATGGCTTGGAACCACGACGCGGCGACGGGCGAATTGTCCTGCAGCCGGTAGAGCGCGCAGAGGAACGAGGTGTCGGCGGCGCTGCGCATCAGCCGAGGTCGTGCTTGATTTCCTCCTCCCGCATCGCCGCGACCTCCTCAAGGGAAAAGACGCGGTCCCCCCAGGTCTCCCGCAGCCTCGCCATGATGTCGGGTTTGGGCACCGTCCCGGCCTCCTCCGGTCCCGCCGGCACGAGACGGGCGATGACCCGTCCGCGTTTGCAGATGTTGACCGATTCGCCTTCGTGGACCCAAGCCTCGATCCGGGGGAATTCGTTCCGCAATTCTCTCACCGTCGCCGATTTCATATGAGACAAATTATGACTCACAAGCCCTTCCGTCAACCGAACAGGGGCAGGCCGGAAATGCGGCTTCGAAGCGCTCACTGCGCCACGAACTTCGTCAACAGCCCCTTCTCCCGCGCCGTCCTCATCACGCGGACGAAGAGCCAGCCGGCGAGGGCGAGGTAGACCGCGTTCAGGCCCGTGGCCATCGCGAGATCGCTCCACGAGACGACGCCGTCCTTGAGACCGTCGCGCATGCCCTCGAAGATGTGCGAGCAGGGAATCCACTGCGAGATCCACTGGAGCGCCGGAGGAAGCGCGTCGACGGGATAGTAGACCGCCGCGAAGGGCTGGATGAAGAAAGGCACGGCCCACGCCAAGGTCTCCGCCGCCGGGCCCCAGCGCACGATCAGCGCGGTGGAGATCATGCCCAGCGACCAGCCGAAGACGAGCAGGTTGAAGACGAAGGGCAGCAGCGACCAGTTCAGCTCGAAGAGGTTGAAGGAGTAGAGGACGATCGCGAGCACGGCGAGCAGCAGCGAGGTCACGGCGGCACGCAGAAAACCGATGACGTAGGTCGAGACGAGGTAGTCGGCGTTCGTCACCGGGGCGGAGAAGACGTTGAGGAGGTTCCGCGACCACACGTCTTCGAGGAAATAGAGGGCCACGCCCTGCTGCGCACGGAAAAGGATGTCCCAGAGGATGACCGCCCCGATCAGGAAGGTGATCTGATAGGGAAAGCTGTCGCCCGTGTGCTTCTGCAGGAAGACGGTCAGGTAGCCCCACACGAGCAGGTCCACGAGCGGCCAGAAGACGAGCTCGACAAGGCGCACCGGGGTGCGTGTGTAGAGGTAGAGGTTGCGCAGGACGAGCGCCTGGATCGTCGAGAGAGTCATGTCGTCGCGTCGGGTTCGCCTTTCCCCTCGCCCGATTCGATCTCCCCGCCCCGGGCGACGCGGATGAAGAGGGATTCGAGGGATTGCTCGTTGGAATGGCTCAGGATCTCCGCCGCCGTTCCGGTGAAGAGGACCTTGCCCTGATGCATGAAGACGACGCGGTCGCAGACTTCCTCCACATCCCGCATGTTGTGCGAGGTGTAGAGGATGCTGGTCCCGTCCTCCTCGCGGATGCGCCTGGTCACGGTGCGGACCTTGTCGGCGATGTCGGGGTCGAGGCTGGCGGTCGGTTCGTCGAGGAGGAGCAGTTCGGGTTTGTTGAGGAGCGCCTTGCAGAGGTTGAGCCGCGTCGATTCTCCGGCGGAGAGATGGCCGGAGACGCGGTCCTTCAGGTGGCGGATCTCCAGCAGATCGAGCACCTCGTCGATGCGCCGCTTCAGGTTGGAGACGCGGTAGATCTTGCCGAAGACGGTGAGGTTCTGCCAGACGCGCAGGTTGCCGGGGAGCTGCGTGTAGGTGCTGCAGAAGTTCATGCGGCGGAGGATCGCGATGCGCTCGCGGGCGAGGTCCTTGCCAAAAACTCGGATCGTCCCCGAGGTCGGGGTGACGATGCCGAGGATCATGTTGATCGCCGTCGTCTTGCCCGCCCCGTTCGCCCCGAGCAGGCCGAGGATCTCTCCCTGGCGCAGCTCGAAGGAGACGCCGCCGACGGGACGGACGGAGCCGAAATCCTTCACCAGATCGGTCACTTCAAGGACGGGGGAAGCCATGCGAGGCGGGACGGTGGACGCGGGAATCGACCCGGTCAACCGGCGAGATCGCCATCCGTCCCGTCCTGCGGATGCCGCCGCCACGCCTGGAAGCAGGTGACGAAGCCGGTCGCGAAATCCTGGGGGCGTTCCGCGATCCAGCGCTCGATGAGCTCGGGCGCGAACCAGCGGCCGCTGTCCACCTCCTTGCCGTGGATGCGGATCTTCCCCTTGGCCTCGCCGAGGAAGACCTCGATGAACTCGAGGTCGGTGGCGGCGGACGCGGGGAGCCGGGCGATCCTGACAAGCTCCCCTTTCGGCTTCGTCCAGATCTCCTCCCACATCTCGCGGACGGCGCAGTCGGCGTAGCTCTCGCCGGGATCGACATGGCCCGAGGCGCTGCTGTCCCACTTCAGCGGATGGCTGTCCTTGAGATGGGAGCGGTATTGCAGGTAGATCTCGCCCGCCTTGTTCCTCACGAAGACATGGACAGCGCGATGGAGATGTCCGCCCGCATGGATCCCGCGGCGGGGCAGGGTCGCGACGACCTGATCGTTTTCATCCACCACATCGAGCGACTCGGTCGCCGAGGGCGGCAGGAGGCTGCACGGATGCGGATCGAGGTGGTTGGAGAGATCGACCCACTGCTCCAGCGAGAGCTCCTCGGCGCGGGCGCTCGGGGCCAGACCCACCGCGCCGAGGATTTCCTCCGCGTTCTCCCGGCCGAGCTGAAGATTGTTGTGGAGCTGCTTGCGGCGCTGGGAGAACCCGCGCTTCACGGTCTCGCGGAAGACCTCGGGCGAATGCGGCGCCAGCTCGCCGGGCGGACGGGGATCGAAACGCACGATGGTCGAGTCCACCGCCGGCCTCGGGTGGAAGAGCTCGGGCCCCACCGTCCGCAGGTTCGCGATCCGCCAGCGCTCCCGCAGCATCAGGGTGAGGACGCCGTAGTCCTTGCTGCGTGGCTCCGCGACGAAGCGGTCGGCGACTTCCTTCTGCACCATCACGACCGCCTCCGTCACCGG
>CAYSZN010000424.1:0-4022 GCA_964435425.1 uncultured Akkermansia sp.
TAGCCGTGACCATCGGCCGCGGCCTTGGAGTGCGCGGACATGTCCGCGCTTTGTAGAGGGGCGACATGTCGCCCGGGGGAAGGCGGCGTCATGCCGCCGCACTCCAAAGCCCGCAAGCCCGGCTTCACCCTCACTCCGCCTCCAGCGACACCTCCACGAGCTTGTTCGGCGCGATCTCGACCTCCTTCTCCGCCTTCTTGTCGTCCTTCGTGCGCCGCACGCGGACCTTGCCGGCGGGCAGGTGGAAGGTCGCCTCCTTCTCGTAGGAGTATCCGAGATCGACGGGATCGCCTTCGCCGTCTTCGGGGAGGCCGTGGACGGTCCACATCCCCTCCCCTCCCGTCGTCACCTTCAGCACGCCCGCGTTGAGATTCAGCACGACCTTGGTCTGGCGGTTCGCCACCACCTCGACCTCGGCTTCGGCCTTGGCCGCCCCCCGCGCAACTTGCAGCAGATACTTCCCGGCGTTGCTGCGGAAGCGGGGAGCGCCGTCGTAGCTGTATCCCGCGCCCTGGCGGTTGCCTTCGGCGTCCGACTCGGTCAACAGGTTCCAGGCGAGATCGTCCGAAACGGGCTGCCCGCCTTCAACCAGGACCGCCTCGGCCTGGATCGTGCCGGCGTTCAGGATGATCTGGGTCTCGACCAGCTTGCCCGCCTCGACCGACACCTCCTGCTGCGCCTTCGCCTCCCCCCAACCCAAGGTCACGAGGTAGTCGCCCCCCGGCACGGTGAGGGTGGGATTGCCCTCGTAGGAGTATCCGACGGTCTCGCGCTTGCCTTCCAAATCAGGTGCGCCGAGGACGTTCCAAGCGAGGTCGTTCGTGAGCGGCTGCGCCCCCTCCGCAGGCAGAGCGGAAAGGCGGAGCTTGCCGGAGCCGAGGATCATGACGACCTCCGATCCGCCGCCCGCGCCGACCTCGATCTCCTTAGTCGCCTTGGCGCTGCCTTGGGCGACTTCGAGGAGGTATTTGCCCGAGGGCAGCGAAAAGGTCGGCTGCGCTTCGTAGCTGTAGGCGACCGACTGGCGATTCCCTTCCAGATCCGGTTCGCCATAGACGTTCCAGGCGAGATCGCCCTTGATCGGCTCGCCGCCCTCCGTCAGGGTCGCGGAGGCCTTCACCTTCCCACTTTCCAGCGAGAGGAGCAACTCGGTCGTCTTCCCTGCCTCGATCTCGACCTCCCGCTGCGCTTTGGCGCTGCCGTGGGCGACGGTGACGAGATATTTCCCGGCGGGCAGGTTCAAAGTCGGCCGCGCCTCGTAGCTGAAGCCCTTGCTGACCCGGTCGCCTTCGGCATCGGGTTCGCCGAGGATGTCCCAGGCGAGATCCTTGGTCAGGGGAGGCTCGCCCTCCTTGACCGTGGCGGCGAGCTTCAGGCTGCCGCTGCCGAGGATGACGGAGACCTCCGCCGCCGCCCCGTCGCCGACGACGACCTCGCGCTCCGCGACCGCGCCGCCGCGCTCCGCCTTCAGCAGATAGGTGCCAGGATCGACGCGCAGGAGGGGCTGGCCCTCGTAGCTGAAGGCGACCTGCTGCCGCTCGCCCGCGGACGAGGCGGGACCGTAGAGGGTCCACGCGACGCCCGACTCCAGCGCCGGGCCGCCCTCGGTCTCATGAGCCGTAGCCTTCAGGCCCGTCTCGGTGAAGACGATCTCCTTCGTCACCGTCTCGCCGCTGGCGATCTCGACTTCGAGCTTCATCGCCTTGTCCCCACGCGCCGCGAGCACTTGGTATTGGCCCGGCTGCGGCAGTTCCGGAGACCAGCGGCCTCCGTCGCCCACCGCGACCTCCTCGCCGTTCGCCGCGAGGAGCTTGAAGGAAACGCCATCGATCACGGGACCGCCCGAGGCGAGCTTCGGCTCGACGACGAGGCGGCTCGTCGGCATCATGACCTGCTTCAGCGCCTCTTGCAGCGCGTTCATCAGACCCGCCGCCGTGTCGGCGAAGAGATAGAGACCGCCGGTCTCCTTCGCGAGGCATTCCAGGCCGACCGATTCGCCCGGCTTCAGGTCGAACCCGATGACATGGCAGGTGAAATCCAGGCCCGCCGCCTCCAGTTCCACCGCGATGGTGCAGGGGTCCTTGCCGCAGGTCTCCTCGCCGTCGCTGACGAGGATAACGGAGGCCTTCTCCTCGGTGTAGCGCAGATGGCCCGCCGCCTCGATCACCGCCGCCGTCAGCGGTGTCTTGCCGACCGGATTGAGGCCCGAGAGCTTGGAGAGCACGGCGCTACCGCTCCCCGCCGCCGGCGGCACGAGCAGCTCGATGTCCTCGCAGTCGCCCTTCCGGCGGTGCCCGTAGGCCATCAGGCCCAGCTCGACCTTGGGATCGAGGCCGGAGACGATGTCCGCGACGACTTCCTTGGCCACGTCGATCTTGGGCCGCCCCTCGATATGCCCCGCCATGCTTCCCGAAGCATCGAAGACGACGATGACCCGGGCAGGACTTCCCTCGCTCTGGGCAGAGCCCCGTGGGACGAGACCGAAGAGCAAGGCGAAAAGGGCGAGGAAGTGGAGGATGGAACGGCGGTTCATGAAGTGGTTTGGGTTGCGGCGAGACAGCTCACGCCAAATCTGTAGACGAGCGAGGCGGACCGCTATTTGAAAAACTTTCGACGCCCGCCGATTTCCTTTCCTGTTCCGCCACCGACGCGATAACGCAGGCTCCGCAGACTCGACGAACGGTCCCGTTCCCCTGTAACCTGTGGGCGATCTCCACTATGAACCGCCGCCATTTCTTCCACGCCACCCCCGCCTTGGCCCTGCTGACCGGCCACTCGACCGCACAGGCCCAGGAGGACGCGCCAAAAGGAAAGTCCGACGCCGCGCCGTCCGGGGCCTTGACGCTGACACCTCCCGTGGTCATGGCACCACGCCACGACGGCGCGGACCTCGTCTGGGCAGTCGGCCGGCTGGCTCGTGGATGGGTGGAATGGAAGGCCGAATCCGGAGAATCGGGCCAGGCCCACACCACCCCCGACGGCTTCTTCCCCCAGGCCAGCCGCGTGATGAAAGTCCCGCTGCGCGACCTGCCGCCCGGCAAGGAATACCAAGTCCGCGCCATCACCGAAGCCATCGACGGACCGCCGGAGCGGGTCGAAAGCGAATGGAAAACCTTCCGCACCCTCGATCCCGGGGCCGAGGCGACCCGTTTCGCGGTCTGGAACGACACCCACCAGCGGGACGAGACCATCCGGGAGCTGCACCGGATCACTCCGGCGTCGGACTTCCTCCTATGGAACGGCGACACCTGCAACGACTGGAAAAGCGAGGATCTCCTCATCCCGACCTTGCTGCATCCGGGCGGCACCGATTTCTCGCACCAGCGCCCCGTCCTCCTCACGATGGGCAACCACGACGTCAGGGGGAAATACGGCTACCAGGTCCCCGAGACCATCTCCACGCCTGGGCAACGGCCCTACTACGCCTTCCGCAGCGGCCCCGTCGCCGTCGTCTGCCTGCACACGGGCGAGGACAAGCCGGACGATCATCCCAGCTTCCAAGGGCGCGCCTCCTTCCAGCGGCTGCGCGAACGCCAGTCGGAATGGCTCGGGCGGGTCGTCCGCCGCCCGGCCTTCCGCGACGCCCCCTACCGCGTCGTCTTCTGCCACATCCCCTTGCGCTTGGACGAGGAACCCGAAACGCTGGACTACGCCAACGGCGACTACGACCACTACGCCCGCTCCAGCAGGGATCTCTGGCACGATTCCCTCGTGACATGGAAGGCCCAGGTCGTCATCTCGGGCCACACGCACCAGCAGGCCTATCTGGAGCCCACCGACGCTTTTCCCTACGCCCAGCTCATCGGCGGCGGCCCCCAACCCGAACGGGCGCGCTGGATCGAAGGCGTCGCCGACCACGGCCAACTGACCCTCACGACCCGGAATCTGCAGGACGAGACGACGCACCAAGTCTCGTTCCCGCCGCTAGCCTGAGGCACAGCCTGTCGGGTTTTTGTGATTTTGGATTTGTGTTTTTTTATCTATCGTTCCCCGTTGACTCCTCCCCCCCGTTCTCCATGACT
>CAYSZN010000425.1:0-2488 GCA_964435425.1 uncultured Akkermansia sp.
GGTTCGTGAAAAGCAATGTGCGCAGGCAAGGCCGATGCCGCAAATAGAGCGCGATTCCCATGGCCAACGACACCCGATTCCGCTCCAGCTCCCCCACCCGTCAGGACAGCCCCCTTCCCGGCCTCGACCGGCGCGGCTTCCTGAAAACCGTCGGCGGCGCGGCCGCCCTCGCCGCCTCCTACGGATTCGTCGAGATCCCCTCGGCCCGCGCCCAGTCCGGACCGGCGCGGCGGAACCTCATCCTCATCCTCACCGATCAGGAGCGCGCCATCCAGTGGTTTCCCTCCGGCTGGACCGACCTCCACCTGCCGAACTACACCGCGCTGCGGAACACCGGCATCCTCTTCGACCGATGCTGCACGAACACGGCGATGTGCTCGCCCGCGCGCAACACGATCTTCACGGGGCTCTTCCCCGCACAGCACGAATCCTTCGACACGCTGACCGAGGGATTCGAGCAGTCCGAGACCGAGCATCAGCTCGACCCCACCCTTCCCAACCTCGCCACCTGTCTGAAGGCGGTCGGCTACGAGGTCGTCTACAAGGGCAAATGGCACCTCAGCAAGGGCGTCGACGGCTGCGACGGCGCCCACATCGACGACGACATCGCGCGCTACGGATTCGACAGTTGGAATCCGCCGGACGCGGGGCAGGACGTCAAGGTCGAGAACTACGGCGGCGGCACCGCGAACCACGACCACCGCACCATCGACGACGCCATCGCCTACCTGCAGGAGAAGGCCGCCGATCCCGGCGACAAGCCCTTCTGCCTCGTCGTCTCGCTCGTCAATCCCCACGATGTGCTCGGCTACCCCGGCAACCAGGGAACCGGCGGCTACACCGCCGCCGACCTCCTCGGCGACCTCGACCTGCCCCCGACCGTGGCGGAGAACCTCCTCGACAACTTCAAGCCCACCAGCCAGCAGGCCATCCTCATGCGGCTCGTCGGACTTGGGCCGCTCCCGACCGACCAGACGAAGCGCCACTACCTCAACTTCTACGGCAACCTGATGAAGCTCGTGGACGCCGAGATCGGACGCCTCCTCGCGGTCTTCGACGCCTCCAGCGCCGGGCAGGAGCTACGCGAGCGCACCTGGATCGTCCGCACCTCCGACCATGGCGAGATGGGCATGTGCCACGGCGGCCTGCGGCAGAAGGCCTTCAACTGCTACGAGGAGACCATCCGCGTGCCGCTGATCTGGTCGAACCCCGTGGATTTCCCCACCGGGCGCGTCTGCTCCGAACTCGTCTCCCACGTCGATCTCCTGCCGACCGTCTGCTCCATGCTGGGCGTCCCCGGATGGGAGGGCTACGGCTTCGCCGGCGTCGACTACAGCAGCCTCATTCTCGACGCCGCCGCGCCTCCGGTGCAGGACTACGTCCTCTTCACCTTCGACGACGTCTGGGCGGGACAGGACGCGGCGGGCAATCCCCAGGGCGTCGTGCCGCCGCCGAACCGCATCCAGATGATCCGCAGCCGCCACTACAAATACGCCCGCTACTACGACCGCGAGGGAATCCAGTCGGACCAGGGCGAATTCTACGACCTCCGCCCCTCCGCACTCGGTGGCACCGACGTCGATCCGGTCTCCGGCGAACCCGTGGAGCTGCGCAACCTCTCGGCCTGGGCGGAGGGCCTCCGTGTCCTCACCGGCCAAACCACCCTCGCCATCCCCGCCCAGACTCTCCTGCGCCAGGAGATGGCCGACGCGCTGGCACAAGCCGTCGCAGCCCGGCTGCAACCGCGTCTTCCCGGAGCCGCCGTGCCGCCGGAGAACTTCCAGACGCGGACCGTCACCTGGACCGGCGACGGTGGAGAGACGCAATCCGCCATCCAGATCGCCTGGCTGTCGCGCAGCACCACGCAGTACCAACTCCAGCAATCCGCCGATGGACTGACGTGGACGAACGTCGGCGAGACCATTTCAGGGAACAACGGACCCATCCTGCTCTGCCAGCCGAGCGGATCCCTGCGCTACCGTCTCGCCTGGTCCACCGTCGGAGTCTCGATCCCGCAGCCTACGCCCTACGTCGCCGCGCCGACGATCCAGATCCAAGGCAAGGGCAAACGCAGGACCCGCCGCTCCCGCTTCACGCTCAAGGGCCGGACGAACACGCCGGGCAACCGCATCGAATACCGGGTCGCCGGGGAAGGCGGACGCATCGGCACGAAGACCGCGGCCAAGACGGCTTGGTCGGTCTCCATCCGTGGTCTCGATCCCGGCCGGAACATCATCCACGTGCGGGCCGTCAACTCGTCCGGCAAGGCCACCTCCTGGAGAAAGGTCGTCGTCGAACGAATCGTCGCCAATCCCTCGGCGAAACGGGAAGCGTCAGATCGTCCCTTGTCCTCGCGGAGCATCGGAGCGCGAGGGTAGGTCCGACCAAGTGCCTGACCTCGGCATGGCCGACCGAGCCGGTCGAGGAGCCTTCACGGTCCCGCCACCGGCGCACGGGTCATCAGGTAGGCGATCAGGTCCTTCACCGA
>CAYSZN010000425.1:2588-4021 GCA_964435425.1 uncultured Akkermansia sp.
TAGTCCAGATTGTGGCGGTCGCTGCCGGTGAGGTCGGGTCCGATGGCTCCGCCCTCGCCGTAGAGCTTGTGGCAGGCGCCGCAGAGGGCGGCGAAGAGCGTTTTGCCCTTCGCTGGATCGGCGGCAGCGATGGCCTCGGGAGTGAGGATCGTCTTCCAGTTTGCGATCTCCGCCTTCATCGCCTCGGGCGTGTCGCGCAGCTCTCCCCAGACCTCGGCGAGCTGCTTGGTCAGGGTCTCGTCGCCGAGGCTTTGGATTTGGCGGGCTTGGAAGGGGCTGATGGCGTCGCGGGGCATCTCCCCTTTGGCGATGCGGTCGAGCAGGCCCTTCGCGTAGCTGGCGCGGGAGACGAGGGTGTCGATGCAGACGGCACGGTGGACGCCGTCGCGCTTCCACTGGCCGATGATGCGGGCGGGCACCTCGGGATCGTCGTAGCTGGCGAGTCCGAGGATGGCTTCGCGGGCGAGGATGCGGTCGTTGGTCCAGCCCTTCAGCATCGGGAGCAAGTCGGGCGTCGGGTCGCGGAGGAGGTTGGTCAGGGCGGAGCGACGGGCACCGGGATCGGCTTCCTCGTTCTTGGCGATGGCGAGCAGCTCATCGCGGGCGCGGCCGTCTCCGAAGACGACGGAGAGTTCGCGGATGAGGGTCTGCGTTTCCTCGTCCCCGCCCGCCTTGGCGATGGTATCCCAGGCGGCGGGCTTGGGAGCCTTGGTCCAGCCGCGCAGGGCTTCGTTGAGGCCGCGCAGGATGTTGAGGCGGTTTTTGTCGGAGGAGCGGGTGAGGAGGTCGTTGACCGGCTCGGGAGCTTTTTCGAGATCCTCGGCGAGGCGTCGGGCGATGAGGCGGGTGACGGTGGGGAGTTTGGAATTGAGGGCGAGATTGACGTATTGATTGGCTTGGACTGGAACCGACTCGGCAATCCCATACCAGATCATGAGCGATTGCTGGCGGTCGCTGGCGTCTTCGGCGAACGAACAGAGGTGCTCGGCAATTATAGCCTTCGTAGAAAGATCGGATGATCGCTGCAAAGCTGCGGCGAGTTCCAAACGGACAAGGCCCGAGTTTTCCTCCTTGGTGAGCTGGACGATCTGCCGGTAATAGGTGCCAGGGTTGTATGCGAGCGTCCGATGAATCTCAGGGAAATTCTCAATATACCATCTTACGCCGATAGCACGCTTCGCTTCGTCATCGGAGTCCAAGAGACTCTCGAATGATTCCACTGGAAAAGTCAGCCACTCCGGCCACTCCCGACGCGCAGACCACTTCGGCGTCGGCTCGCCCTTGTCCGGCCCGTCATACACGATGCGATAGATCCGTCCGCTGCTCCGGTGAATCCCGTCGTTGTCATGACACTCGCCAGTATCGCTCCAGTCGTTCATCCAGACCTGACCATCGGGGCCGGTGATCAAATCGAGTCCCCGGAACCACGGATC
>CAYSZN010000426.1:0-4011 GCA_964435425.1 uncultured Akkermansia sp.
TAGGTCAAACCTTGAGAGTCTCCCCGGCAAAGCCGGGGGCTTTCCTATTGGAGAGCAACATCGCCCGGCTTTTGCCTCCGGCGAAGCGGGGTTTCGGCGGGCAGGTCTGGCGGCCCTAGGTGACGCGGAGCGAAAACCTGGACTGCTTTGCGGAATGGTCACTGCGTTTCGAGGACGAGGCGGAAGCCCGCATCGCCTCCCCTGACCGTAGGTTCCGAGGAGGGGGACTTTTCAAGTGCCCGTGGACAGAGGTTTGGGAGCGGAGCCGGTCCAGCGGTGGGGACTTGAAAAGTCCCCCTCCTGTCACGCCTCCCGCTACCAATGTATCGACGGAGCCCCAATCCAATTCGGATTTCGGGCTTCTGGTTTCGGATTTTCCTACCACCGCTTCACCGCACCGCGGACGAGGCCGACCATGACGCCCTGAATCACCAGCTCGTGGGCGGGAAGGAGGTCGGGATAGTTCGGATTCTCCGCCTTCAGGTAGGGGCGGCGGCCGTTGACGATGTAGCGCTTCAAGGTCGTCTCTCCATCGATGAGGGCGGCGACGATGTCCTGGTCGCGGGGCTCGCGGTATTCGAGGATGACGTGGTCGCCGTCCATGATATGGGCATCGATCATCGATTCGCCGCGCACTTTCAGCGCGTAGGTCTTGGCCCGCTCGTTGAGGCCCATGGAACGCACATCAACGGAGAGGGTCCCGTTCGAGACCGGCGCGGTGTCGTCGCTGTAGCCGGCGGGGATGGAGCCGTAGACGGGAATGTCGAGGATGGGCTCGCGGTCCTCCGTCCCGGCGAACATGAGACAGCGCGCACGGCGGCGCTCGTCGTCGCCCTCGCGGCGGGTGATCGCCCCCTTCCGCTCGAGGGCCCGCAGGTGGCTCACGGCGGCCGTCTGGCTCGCGAAACCGAAATGCTCCTGGATCTCCCGGGTCGAGGGCATGATGCCGGTGCGGCGATGCTCGGACTGAAGGTAGTCGAGGACTTCTTGCTGGCGGGCGGTCAATTTCATTATGAACACTGTTTGAGAGAACATTTCCCTATTTTCGCCGTGCGCAAGCGAAAATCCGAATTTTATTTCCTGTCTCCGACAAGCTCCCATCATGAATCCGACTCCACTGCTCCTGCTTTCCGCCTTGTCGCTGGGAATCCCGTGGGGGCATGGGCAGGAGGCCTCCCCACTGCCCGAGGCCCCGGAGGCGGTGTCGGCGCCAGCCCCGCCCGCCACCACGACGTCCGCGGGCGAGGACGCCGTGAAGCGGGTCAGGAACCTCGGTTTCCGGCTTTCCTCGAAGGACGCTCCTCCGACGATGCCACCCGAGGATACCTCCCCATCTGCCGCCGCTCCCCCCCAGCCCGGCGTGCCTGGTCCGATGAGCCTCGGGCGGGTCGAGGAGCCGGTCGCCCTTCCCCCCGAACTCGCGGAACTCGCCCAGAAGGGAGCGCTCGCCGTCGCCGCCGGCGAATGGGAGAAAGCCCGGGAACTCTATCTGGAGATGGTGAAGGCCGCCCCCGACAATGCCCTCGCCTACGCGAATCTAGGCGTGGCCGAGCATCAGCTTGGGAACCTGCTCGCGGCCTCCGGCAATCTCGGGAAATCGACCGCGTTGAATCCGCACATCGCACGGAACTGGAGGACGCTCGGGCTGATCCACTACGAACGCGGAGACCTGCCTCTCGCCCTTTCCCATCTCGCCCGGGCGGTGCACGAGGCTCCCGGCGATGCGGAGACCCGGCTCATCCTCGCCGCAGTGGCGCGGGACTACGGCTGGCCCGAGGCGGCCGTGACAGAGCTGCAACGCGCCGTCGAGATCGACCCGAAGCTCGCCTCGGCCCACTACAATCTCGCCGTGACCTATCTCGACTCCGATCCCCCGAGGATCGAGCTGGCGAGACGCCACTACTACGCCGCGATCGACCTCGGCACCGCTCCGTCGCCGGAGATCGAGACGATTTTGAACCCCTCCGAGTAGTGCAGTTGTCGAATGGCCAGTGGTCCACGTCGGCAAGAATAATGGGGAAGCGTGGAAAGACTTTGGATGACGCGCCCGCACTGTAGCCGCGTCCATCGGGCGCGGAACGGACGTCCTTTTGACGTTCGACCGAGGCCAATGGCCTCGGCTACAAGACTTTGCTTTCGATGCTCTCTCCTATCAATCCTCCTGACATGAAACACTAGAATCAGTAGCAAAAAACATAAACAGCGAAACAAACTCCCTCCGCATCCAGCCAAGGAGCTGCAAGCTTCCGGGTGCATTCCGGGCAGAATGGGCCTAGACTGGCGCACCCATGGCCTACGACCGCAACGTCTCCCCCCGTTTCCGCCTGCTCCGCACGACGCTCCTCGCGGGGACGGCGGCGATGTCTTTGGCGGTTCTGGGGGGCTGCCGGTCGAACGAACCGGTCTCCTACCAGACGCCTCCGGCCCCGGTCGGCCCCCATCAGTATCCGAATCCCAATCCGGACGCTCCCCCCGCCGCCTACGGCTCCGTCGCCATCACTCCCGGCGCCGTCGAGGCACCACAGCCGACCCCGGTCGCCTACCAAGGCCCGACCGCTCCGAGCGGCGACGCGCCCAACATCACCGCCAAGGCCGCCATTCTGGTCGATGGTTACGGCCGGGTTCTCTTCGAGAAGAACGCCGACACGCGCCTCCCCACGGCGAGCACGCAGAAGCTCCTCATCGGACTCCTCGTCGCCGAGAGGGGAAACCTGAGCGCTCCGGTGACCATCGCGGAACCGGACACCTGGGCCGAGCCCACCGTCCTCGGCCTGAAGCCCGGCGAAATCTACAGCCGCGAGACCCTGCTCCACGCTGTGCTCGTGCGCAGTTGCAACGACGTCGCCCGTGCCCTGGGACGGGACCATTCGGGCAGCGAAGCCGCCTTTGTCGCCAACATGAACGCCAAGGCCCGCCAGATCGGGATGAACAACTCCTACTTCACCAACTCGAACGGCCTTCCCTCGCCTCCCGGCCAATACTCGACCGCCCGCGACCTCTCGAAGCTCGGCATGGCCTCGCTGCGGAATCCCGTCGTCCGCGAGATCTGCGGGATGCGGAGCTACACCTTCCGCCTGGCCAACGGGACGCCCAAGACCCTGACGAACACCAACCAGGTCCTGCGCTACTTCCCCTACTGCATCGGCCTGAAGACCGGCTACACCAACGCCGCCGGCCGCTGCCTCGTCTCGGCCGCCAGCCACAACGGCAAGACCGTCGTCGCCGTCATTCTCGGCAGCAGCAGCCCGACCGTGTGGCAGGAGTCGGAGGCGCTGCTGAGGCATGGGCTGGGGATGTGAGGGGGGAGAATTCAGGAGCTGGGAGCCAGTGATCCATTTCAGCAAGAATGGAGGAAAAACTTCGGAGGACGCGCTAGCGCTGTAGCCGCGTCCATCGGGCGCGGGACGGGTATCCCTGCGAGGTCGATGCGCTGAAAAAATTTTCCTACCACTAATTTTCCTACCCATTGTCAGTCCACGCGAGGCTCCGAGAAAAGGGGTAGGAAAATTAGTGGTAGGAAAATTTCGGGGAAGCAATCCTGTCGCCGCTTCCATCGGGCGCGGATCGGTCGTCCTTGCGACGTTCGGGCGAGGTCAATGCCCTCGCCTACAGGGTTCCGCCCGGGAGCGCTATTGCGTCGCAGGAAACCGTGGCGGAGGCGGGCCTTTCTGTTGTATTGGAAGGCATGATGCGTCCCGCCGTCTGCTGTCTCTGCCTTCTTTTGCTCCTGTCCTGGCTCCCCGCCCAGGAAACGCCGCCCTGGCCGGTCCTGAAGCCTGCCGACGCGACCGGACCGCTGCCGGGCACGGCCTTGCTTGAGGAAAGCGGCGATCTTTCGCGGCTCCTCCACGAGGCCAACGACCGCTTTCTCGACCGGGAGATCGAGCGGGCCGCGGCGGAACGGGGAAAATTCTGGAACCGCGACCTTTCCTCGCCCGAGGCCTATGCGAAGTCCGTGCAGCCGAACCGCGAACGGCTCGCGCAGATGCTCGGGATCGACCGGGAGACACG
>CAYSZN010000427.1:0-4006 GCA_964435425.1 uncultured Akkermansia sp.
TGCGGGAAGGGGTTGGGCCGTTGGAAGACGATGCCGACGCGGCGGCGCAGGGAGAGCACGTCGGTTTTCGGATGAGTCACCTCGGTTCCGTCGGAGAGACGGATCGATCCGGTGACGCGGCAGCCGGGGATGAGGTCGGTGAGGCGGTTGAGGCTGTGGAGGAAGCTGCTCTTGCCGCAGCCGGAAGGACCGACCAAGGCGGTGATCTCGCCGGCGGGGATGTCGAGGGAGATGTCGCCCACGGCCGTGAAATCCCGGTAGTGGACTGACAGGGAGGAGACGCTGAGGCTGGCGGTGGCCTGGCGGTGGCCGCCGGAGGAGATTTCCGCTTCGTTTTCTCTAGAGAGGCTGCAGGAGTTCATGAGGTCTGATGCCGCCGACGCAGCCAATGCTCGGAAAGAGCCACGGCGGCTGAGTTCACCACGAGGATGAGGGCGAGGAGAACGAGGGCGGTGGAGGAGGCCTTCGCGCCGCTCTGGGGGACGTTGAGGGTGAGGTCGTAGATGTGGACGGAAAGGGCACGGCCCGAGTCCCAGAAGGAGCTGGGCCAGCGGATCGAGTAGCCGCTGGTGAAGATCAGGGCGGCGGTCTCGGAGAGGGCTCGGCCGATCCCGAGAGTGATCCCGACGACGATGCCGGGCAGGGCGGTGGGGAGGAGGATCTTGACGATCGCCGTGGTCCGCGTCAGTCCCAGTCCGGCGGAGGCGGGCCGGAGATCGGCGGGCAGGGCCTCGAGGGCGGAAAGGGTGGTGCGGACGAGGATCGGCAGGATCATGCAGGCGAGGGCGAGACCGCCGGAGAGGATGGAGAAGCCCATCTTCAAGGCCTGCCCGAAGAAGACCATGCCGAAAAGCCCGAAGACGATAGAGGGAACGCTGGCGAGCAGGTCGACCCCGCCGGTGACGAGGCGGGCGGCGAGACTGCCGCGGCGCACGAATTCGGAGAGCCAGAGGGCGCAGCCGACGCCGAGCGGGATGACGAGACCGAGACAGCAGACGAGGATGAGCAGGGTCGAGACGAGGAGGGGTCCGATGCCCCCGCTGCGTCCTGCGTCCTCGACTTCGCCGGTGAGGAACTCCCACGAGATCTGAGGAAGCCCGAGCCGTGCGAGATCCCAGACGAGCCAGGCGAAGAGGCCGAAGCTGAGCAGCGCCGCCGTGGCTCCGACGAAGGCGAAGGCCCGGTCGAGCCACGCGGAGGTGGCAGGTCTTGCTCGTGGGGGTGATTGGGTCATGAGAAATTCTCTTACTCCTTACTCTTACCTCTTACTCCGATCGTGGGGAATGCGGGCTTTGCATGGGGAGGAGTAAGAGTAAGGAGTAGAGAGTAAGGAGTAGGAGGATGATGTGAGAACAATCAAGCACCGCCAGTTCCCGGATCGGACTCGACTTTTCGGAAGGAAAGCCAGCCGACCAGCAGGGCGGTGAAGAGAACCAGAATCAACGCGGCGCAGAAGAGCAGGGCTTTGTGCGAGGCGGTGGCGTAGCCCATTTCCAGCGCGATGGTCGAAGTGACGGGGCGGATCCCGTCGAAAAGGCTCTTCGGAATCTGCGGAATGTTTCCGCAGACCAGCACGACGGCCATGGTCTCGCCGATGGCCCGGGCGAGGGAGAGGAGGATGCCGGCCCCGATGCCGCCCTTCGCGGCGGGCAGGGCGACGGACCAGATGGTGCGGGCGCGTCCCATGCCGAGTCCCGCCGCCGCCTGGAGCTGGGCCGGCGGCACGGCCTGGAGGGCGGCCTGGCTCGTCAGGGTGATGATGGGCAGGATCATCAGCGCGAGGACGATGCCCCCCGCGAGCAGGCTCTGGCCCGAGGTATCAGGGGCGAGGCGGACGATCAGAGGGACAATGACCATCAGACCCCAGAATCCGAAGACCACCGCAGGCACGCCGATGAGCAGCTCCAGCATCCGGCGGTTCCACCGCTCCAGCACGGGCGGCGCGTAGAAGCGGTGGAAGATCGCTCCCGCCAGCCCCACCGGCAGGGCCAGCGCGACGGCGAGGAAGGTGACGAGAAAGGAGCCCACCAGCATCGAGACCACACCGAACTGCGGGTCGCGCTGCGAGCGGGGCTGCCAGAGCGGATCGGTGAAGAACGCCCCCAGCCGCCCCTCCTTGATCGACGGCAGGGCGTTGGAGAAGAGATACCAGACGATCAGCAGCACCATGCCCCCGGCGACGAGGGCGAGGAGACCGAGCACCCCTTGGGTGAGCCGGTCAATTGACCGGGACAAAGAAGTGTTTCTCGATGATGTCATTGATCTCCGGCGACTTCAGGTGGTCGAGGAAGGCCTTTGCGGCGGGGGACGTCTCCGCGTCCTCGATGATGGTGAGCGGCCGGGTGATGGGGAAGGTGCTGCTGGCGACGTTCTCCGTCGTGGCGGCGATGCCGTCGGTGGCAATGAGCTTGATCGGGGTGCCGCCCTGCGCCTCGGTGGCGGCGGTGCCGATGGAGACGTAGCCGATGGTGTTGGGATTGCTCACCACCGAGTTGATGACGTGCAGGTTCTCCCCGACGACGACGTCGGCCTTCACGTCGGCCTTGTCGAGCCCGACGAAGCCGAGGAAGACCTCCAGGGTCGAGCGTCCGTCCGCCTTGTTGGCCACCACGATGGTCGCATCTGGCCCACCGAAGGCGCTCCAGTTCGTGACCTTCTTCGTGTAGATGTCGATCAACTGCTGCTTGCTCAGGTCGTTGACGGGATTGTCCTTGTGGAGGACGACGCAGACCCCGTCGGCGGCGATGCGGTGGGCGGTCAGCTTTTCCGCCTCCTCGTCGGTGAGGACGCGCGAGGCCAGTCCGAGATCGGCGACGCCGGAGAGGGTGTCGGAGATGCCTCGCGAGGTGCCGCCCGTCTGCACCTCGATGCGGACGCCGGGATTGGCCTCCTCGTAGCGCTTCGCCACATCGACGACGATGGGGGCGATGGTGCTGGCGCCGGTGAGGACGACGACATCGCCCGATTCCTTCTTGCCGCAGGCGGAGAAAGCGAGGGCGGCGAAGGCGAGGGCCGTGGTCAGTCCCGCTTGTGGTCCGGCGCTTCGAAGGAGATGCGGCAGCAGCCCAGATCGACGATTCCGTCCCTCCGCTGCTCCAAGGTCGGCGCGAGCCGGTAGAGCACCGACTTCCCATCCCTGGCCGATTCCACGATCCCCGCCTCGCGCAGATTGCGCAGATGGTGCGAGAGCAGGCTCTGCTCGATGCCAAGCGCCGCCTGGATGTCCCCCACGTGGCATTCCCCCTTCATCAGATGCCGCACCACGGCCAGTCTCGTCTCGTCGGCCAGAGCCTTGAGCCGGTCCGCGCAGGAGTTCGTATTCGGGGTTGCGGGAGACTTTTGCGTTCTCATGCGCAGGCGACGGGAGGGTGAATGAAGGAATTTTCATATGAAGTTCCGCAAAAGTGAACGGAACTTCGACCGGGTCAACGCAATTTCTGCCGGATGACGCGAATGTGGGGTATTTTCTGGAGGTTCTCAAGTGCCGAGGCGGGGAGGAATCGGTGTCGACGGCGGGCGACGAGCTATCGGAACACTGTCGACACCCCCGCCTCCACACCGTGCTCCCTGATGGCTTCCAGCCTAGAAGTGGACGCATGAAAGATCAGATCTGGGTGTTTTCCGGGCGGGACCTCCGCCATCCCGCGCAAGCGCCGCGCTTTGTTCTGGACACCGCGGCGCTTGCATCGCAAGCTTCCGGCCCCAACCACAACCCCCTCACCCCAGTCCTGACATGCCACACGTCGAAACGAACGGAATCCAGATGTACTACGAGGAGAAAGGAAGCGGCGATCCCGTGCTCCTCATCATGGGAATCACCGCCACCGGAGATGTCTGGCAGGCGCACTCCGATTTCTGGAGCGAGGAGTTCCGTTGCCTCATGGCGGACAACCGCGGCGTCGGGCAGACGGACAAGCCGGCGGGGGACTACTCCAGC
Organism: uncultured Akkermansia sp.; assembly: GCA_964435425.1. GTDB lineage: Bacteria > Verrucomicrobiota > Verrucomicrobiia > Verrucomicrobiales > DEV007 > Arctic95D-9. The sequence continues at coordinate 3,938 of CAYSZN010000427.1, forward strand.
GCGACGATGGCGGACGACTACGCGGGGCTGCTCGACGCGCTCGGGATCGACCAGGTCCGGGTCGTCGGC
>CAYSZN010000428.1:0-4002 GCA_964435425.1 uncultured Akkermansia sp.
AGACCTCGTCGGTCACCGTCTCGCCCTTCGCGAGCACCGCCGCATAGGCCTCGCGCAGCAGCGGCGTCGAGAAGATCTGCGGCGTCTCCATTGCCCAGAGATCCTCGCGCGAAACCGCGCCGACGACCTCGCCCGCAGCATTGCCCCGCTTCAGGGTGTCGGCGACGCGATGGGCGAGGACGGCGGCCCCGTGCTCGGCGGCGGCGGCGATGCAGCGCGAGATCGCCGCCGGAGTGACCAGCGGGCGCGCCGCATCGTGGACCGCGACGAGATCGCAGGAGACATCGACCCTCTCCAGTCCGGCGTGGACCGAGAGATGGCGCTCCGCCCCGCCGGGGATGGCCTCGACAAACCTCGCCATGCCAAGCCGCCGGGCCGCCTCCGTCACCTCGGGAATCCGCTCCGCCGCCGTCACGACCCGGATCTCCGCCACCTCGGGACAGGCGGCGAAGGGCAGGAGCGAACGCACCAGCACGCTCTCGCCCGCGAGATCCGCCGCGAGCTTGTCGAAGCCCATGCGGCGGCTGCTCCCGGCGGCGACGAGGATGGCCGAGACCTTCATCCGGGAATCATCCCAGCTTCGCCATCACCGCCTGCGAGAGCGTCTTGCCGTCGGCACGCCCGGCGGTGCGGTCCTGCACCAGCTTCATCACCGAGCCCATCTCCTTGCGCGAGGTCGCCCCGACCTCGGCGATGGCGGCGTCGATGATCGCCGTCAGCTCGCTCTCGCTCAGCGGCTCGGGCAGGTAGGCCTGCAGCACCGCGATCTCCGCCTCCTCCTGCTCGGCCAGCTCGGCGCGTCCGGCGGACTGGTATTGCTCGATGGAGTCCTGGCGCTTCTTCACTTCGCGGCGGACCACGGCGACGACCTCGGGATCGGTCAGCTCGGCGTCGGCGCCGCCCTTCTCGATGGCCGCGTTCTTGATCGCCGACTTCAGCATGCGGATCGCGCCCAGCGCGAGGGCGTTCTTCTCGCGCATCGCCGTTTTCATGTCCTCGGTAATCTGTTGGGATAATTCGCTCATGCGCTAAGCTACGCACGTTCAACCATTCCGCGACGTGAAAAACGAGCCCTCTCCATCCTCCCCGCGCCTCGATCTCGGCGGTCGCCTCTGGAAAGTCGCGATGGGCCTGCTCCTCGTCGGCGTGGGCTGGATCTTCGTCACCTACCTGTGGAATGCCTGGCAGCGCGCCGCGCAGATGGACGGCTGGGCCGAGGTCCCCTGCCGCATCGAGTCCATCGCCATCGACGACACCCAGCGCAACCAGCGCGGCCTGCCCAAATACCTCCTGAAGATCTCCTACCGCTACCACTGGCAGGGCCACGACTACCTCGGCGAACGCTACAAGCGCCTTCCCACCGAGGCCAGCGACCCCCGCAAGCTCAAGGGCCGCCTCAAGCAATACTCCGTCGGTACGGAGACGGTCTGCTATCTCGATCCCGACGCGCCCGAGCTCGTCGTGCTGAAAAAGGACTCCAAGGCCGCCCTCTACACTCTCTGGTTCCCCTGTCTCTTCATCGTCGGCGGCGCCGGCATAATCTATTCCGCCCTCTTCCGCAAGCGCCTGCACTCGTGACCCATGTCCCGTGACTCATGACCCAAACCGCCCTCCTCCTCGACCACGGCTTCGCCGACCACGATCCCGGCGACCATCATCCCGAGGCCCCCGGCCGTATCTCCGCCATCCTCGACCGGCTCGAGGTCTCCGGGCTCGCCGCCGAATGCGGCCGGATCGAGGGGCGCGAAGCCACCGACGACGAGATCCGCCTCGCCCACACCGACGGCTACCTGCGCACCGTCCTTTCCGAAGTCGCCGGAGGAAGCGGCCAGCTCAGCACCGGCGACACGAACTACGGGCCGAACTCCCTGCGCGTCGCCCGCGCCGCCGTCGGCGGAGTCCTGAATGCGGTCGACGGCGTCGTGGGCGGGACATTCCGGAACGCCTTCTGCGCGGTGCGTCCGCCCGGCCACCACGCCACCGCCGACCGGGGCATGGGCTTCTGCCTCTTCAACAACGTCGCCATCGCCGCCCGGCACGCCATGGATGCGCATGGACTCGGGCGCATCGCCATCGTCGACTGGGATGTCCACCACGGCAACGGCACGCAGGACATCTTCTACGAGGATGGCCGCGTCTTCTTCTTCTCCACCCACCAGTCGCCCTGGTATCCCGGCACCGGCGCAAAGGACGAGACCGGCGCGGGAGCGGGCCGCGGAACCACCCTCAACGCACCGCTGCCCGCCGGATCGGGGATGGAGCCGATCGGCGGCCTCTTCCGGGGGACCTTTGCGGAGCGGATGCGCGACTACAAGCCCGACCTCGTTCTGCTCTCGGCCGGCTTCGACAGCCGCCTCGGCGATCCCCTCGGCCACTTCACCCTGACCGACGGGGATTTCGCCGAGCTGACGAAGGTGCTCCTAGAAATCGCCGACACCTACGCCGGAGGCCGCCTCGTCTCCGTCCTCGAAGGTGGCTACAACCAGAGCGGACTCGCCCAGGCGGTGGAGAGCCATGTGCGGGCGTTGAAAGGGTAGGAAAATCCGAAACCCGAAGCTCGAAATCCGAAGGACCGCTCCCAGTCAACCACGGGCGAAGCCGGACATTCGGATTTCGAGCTTCGGGTTTCGGGTTTTCTCTCTCATTTCCCGAACTCGACCCAGTCCACGTTCATCAGGCCGCCCTTGCCGGGATTGACGAAGACGAGGCAGACGTCAGCGCGGGTTTGGGTCTTTGTCAGGCTTGTCTCGAACTCCCGAAACTGATCCCAGCCGCCCGTCACCGGCACTTCGATGGAGCCGAGAAGCTCTCCGTCGGGCGCGCCCGCGCGGATTTCGATGGTCCCGCCCGAGCCGCCGGAGGAGGCAAACACCTTCACCCGGCCAACCTCGCCGAGCGGCACGGAGGCGAAGCGCACGGCATGGCCGTGGGCGATGGAGCCGATCACCTTGCCCTGGATTCTCGGGCCTTCGATCGCGTCGGCCTTCTCCGCCTCGAGGCGGCGGGTGCGCAGCTTCACCACCGCCTTGCCGGAGAGCGGACCGGCGGGGGCCTTGCCGAGGTCGGTGAAGGTCGCCTCGACGAGGCCGGTGGCGAGCTTGTCGTCCTTCGGCGGGGTGATCTGGCCCTCCAGACCGCGGGCGACGGTCGGCGTGGTCTTCCCTTCGGCGAGGGAGTAGATCCACTTCACCATCATGTGGACCTCGTCGGCGGTCAGGTTCGCGTGGGGCAGCATGGGCAGCGGCCCCCACACGCCCGTCGAGCCCTTTACGACCCGCTCGACGGAAAGCTCCATCGCACCGGGCTGGTCGTGGTATTTCTTCGCGATGTCCATCAGGGTCGGGCCGACGAGCTTCTGGTCGACGGCGTGGCAGTTGAAGCAGTCGGACTGCTTCATGCTCGTGAGTCCGGGGTCCATGTCGCTGAGCTTGCCGTCGGACGAGGCCCAGGCGGAGCTGACGAGGGTGCGGACGGAGAACTCGGCCTCGCGTCCCTCGCTGCCGCCGTCCTCGGCGTCGTTCACCGCGAGGCGGTAGCTGACCGGCTCGCCGGGCGTGAAGAAATCGCCGTCCTGCGGCGAGAGGAAGGCCACCTTGGGGATCGAGTTGCCTACGGTGACGGGGACGACGGCCTTGCCGACGCCGCCCTTGTCGTCGCGGACGAACAGCTCGAGGCGGAAGTCGCCGGGCTCGCTCAGGGTCACCTTGGTCTCGGCCTCCTTCGCGAGAACGCGGTCGCCGAGACGCCATTCGTAGGTCACGGGATCGCCCTCGTGGTCGAGCGAACCGGCGGCGGAAAGGGCCAGCTCGAGCGGCTGCGGTCCCGCCGTCGGGACGACCGTGGCCTTCGTCACCGGCGCGAGGTTGCCGCGCTGATAGCTCATGCGGACGAGGCGCGAATCGGCGTTCGCCCCCCAGGTCTCGCCGTAGTCGAGGAAGTAGAGGGCGCCGTCGCGCCCGAAGAGGAAATCGACGGGGCGCTTGATCTGGAACCGGCCGCTGC
>CAYSZN010000429.1:0-1670 GCA_964435425.1 uncultured Akkermansia sp.
CGACCATGCCCGTCTCGAAACCGGACAGCGCCCTCCTCATTCTCGGACATGGCTCGACCGAGAACCCCGATTCCTCGCAACCCTGCTGGGACCATGCCGAGACGATCGCCGCGAGCGGGCGCTTCGCGAGCGTGCACTGCGCCTTCTGGAAGGAGGAGCCGAGCTTCCGCCAGATCTGGCCGATGATCGAGGAGCGCGAGGTCTACATCGTGCCGAACTTCATCAGCGAAGGCTACTTCACGCGCGAGGTGCTGCCCCGCGAGCTGGAGCTGACGGGACCGACGACGCGGCGCGACGGCCGCCTCCTCCACTACTGCGATCCCGTCGGCATCCATCCATCCATGACCGGGCTCCTCACGAAACGCGCCCTCGAGATGATCGGCGGCGCGGTGCCCCCGGAGGAGACCTCGCTGATCATTGTCGGGCACGGCACCGGCCTGAACCAGAAATCGGCCGAGGCGATCAAAGCCCAGGTCGAGGCGCTCCGCCAGGGCCACATCCCCTTCGCCCACGTCCTCGACGCCTACATGGAGGAGGCCCCCTACATCGCCGATTGGCGCACCCTCGCCGGAACGCCGAACGTGGCCGTCGTCCCCTTCTTCATCGCCGACGGGCTCCACAGCTACCAGGACATCCCCGTGCTCCTCGGCATCGAGAGCGAGCCGACGGAGGCGGCGAGCCAGCGCGAGGTCTTCCGGCGCAATCCCCGCCACCTCGACGGCCGGACCCTCTGGTACAGCTCCGCCATCGGCACCGATCCCTCTCTCGCCGAAGTCATCGTCGACCAGGTGGCCCATTTCGACGCACACCACCGGGCATGACTCTCGCCGACACCCTCGACTCCCACCTGCCTCCGGGCACCCGCCTTGCCTTTGGCGAGCTGCTCCTGCTGCGCCACAGGGACGGCACCTTCGAGGCGAGGCATCGCGACGACCAGTCCGCCGATCCCGGAAGCCTCGAGCTCCTCTCCTCGGTCCACGAGCTGCGCGAACTCGCGAAATACGACGACGCCGGGGACTACCGCCCGCTCAAGACCGCCCCGACGCTGCTAGGCGGATGGAGGACGGAGACCGGATCGGCCAAGGAGTTCCTCGCCCGCCTCGACGCGGTCTATCCCGGCGCCTTTGCCACCTGGGTCGCCTACGAAGCCGGGAGAATCGCCGCGGTGCCCCTCCGCCGCACCCTCGACCGGCAGACCGGCATGTACCGGCTCGCCGGGACGATCGACGACGTGGCGGCGGCACGCCTCCGCACGGAGCTCTGCGCGAGGGGATGTCTCCGGCACATCGTCTGGCCCATCGACGGCTCCTCGCCCGCTCCCGGAGTGGAGCGCACGCCCGGCACAATTCCCCTCCTCTGCGTCGAGGCCTGCACCTTCGCGGTGAGCCGTGCGCGCGAACTCGCCAAGGAGGCGCGGTGCGCGTCCGATTGACGCCGGGGAATTCGACCGCAAAAGGGCACAAAAGACGCAAAGGCCTATCTCGTTTTGTGCATGGGATCAGGCCGAATTTGCTTTATCCATCACCAGAGCCAAGTGGGGCGGAATCCCTTTCCGCCCTCTCCAAGCCCGGCGAAGGGCGGAAAGAATTCCGCCCCACACCACAAGGGTCCACCTCGTTTTTGTGCTTCCTGCGCCTTTTTTGCGGCAAGCCCTGAATGGCGCGGGATCA
>CAYSZN010000429.1:1680-3999 GCA_964435425.1 uncultured Akkermansia sp.
CAACGGACGCCCCGGCGGTGCGTCCCTACCGCGCTTCGCGCCAAAACGGGCCACCGTCCCTTGTTCCGTCGAAAACAGGCCTTGATCCCATGCCATTCCGGCCAGCCCTTCCATTCATGTCCAGATGGGCCGCTGCGGAAAGCCCCCCTCACCTCGGATCGACTCCTCGCCAGAAGCGGCTCGAATCGCGGTCCGAATCGGGGTCCTTGCTGGGAATCTCCCTCTCCGAAAGCCGCTCCGCATGGCCGTCGAGGAAGGCGACGATGGCCTTGCCCCCTCTCCAGCGCTTCTCGATGGTGTCGACGATGGCCTGACTGTCCTCGAACTTGACCACGTTCATCTCGATGCAGTCGATGTAGAGCATCGCACGGGGAGCGAAGAGGAGGTTCGACAGCGTCTTCTCCGTCAGATAGGGGTCGGACGAGCTGACCTGGTCGTAGATGCGATCATATTGGAGATTGGCGTTCATCGCGTAGCTGTGGCGGTGCCAGTTCGTCTCCGACGGGTCCCTCTTCACCGACATCGTGCTCTCGAAGAGGGTGCCTTTCAGGTGCTCGCCGTCCGCCGACACGTCGTAGTGCGTCACTTCACCCTCCTTGTTCTCCTTGAGATACAGTTCGGCGAAGATCACTCCATCGAGCCAGAGGCCGGACTCGCCGAGGTTGTAGTATTTCGGGAAGAAGTCCTCCTCCCTCACGCCGCTGGGCACCTCCATCCCGCCCGGATACTGCGGGGAGGGCAGACGGCTGCCGTGGTCCGCGGCCCAGGTGATCGTCGCCACCGCGATCTGCTTCAGGTTCGACGTGTTCTTGGCGGCATCGGCCATCTCCTTCGCCTTCTGGAGTCCAGGCACCGTCAGGCCGATCAGGACCGCAATGATGGCAATGACCACGAGCAGCTCGATGAGGGTCATGGCGCTGGAGCGGCGGGAAACGGAGGAGAATTTGTTCATCGGGAGGAGAGCATCCGGAACGTTCCGGGACAATGCGATCCTAACGGAATGGAGGGAAACGGGTCAAGCGGGAAAAACATCTTCCTGCGAGAACAAGGCACGGAAAAGGACAGTCGGACGAGTTTTGGAGTGCCTCCGCGTCCGATCCAAGCTAAGTTCCGCCGCATGAAACTCCCGCTCGCCGCCCTGCTCCTGCTCACGATGCACGCCTCCCTCTCCGCCTCTCCGCTCGCCCCCATTCCCCTCTGGCCCGAAGGCGTGCCTGGCGAAGCCGGTCTGAAACTGCCCGCCGAGTCGGTCGAACTGAAAGGCGACTATCAAATCCAGATCCTGTCGAACGTGAGCCTGCCCACGCTCACCGTCTATCCCGCCGAACACCCGAACGGCGCGGCCGTGATCGTCTGTCCCGGAGGCGGCTACAACATCCTCGCCTATTCGCACGAAGGCACCGAGGTCTGCGAATGGCTCAACTCCCTCGGCATCACCGCGGGTCTGCTGAAATACCGCGTCCCCCGCCGCGAGGGGCTCGACAAGCACGCTCCCGCGCTCCAGGACGCCCAGCGCGCCATCGGCCTGATGCGCAGCCGGGCCGGCGAGTGGAAGGTCGACCCGCAGCGCATCGGCATCCTCGGCTTCTCCGCCGGCGGCCACCTCGCCGCCGCCGCCCTCGCCTCCGATGGCACACGGGGATACGGAGCCGACGCCACGCTCGACGCCGCCAGCCCCGTCCCCGACTTCGGCGTGCTCGTCTACGCCGCCTACCTCCTCGACGAGAAGGATCCGGACGCCCTCGCTCCCGAGGTCCAGGTCACCGGGACGACGCCGCCCACCTTCCTCGCCGTCGCCCACGACGACGAGAGATTCGTCGAGGGCAGCGCCCGCTTCTACATCGAGATGCGGCGGAAGAACCGCCCCTGCGAGCTGCACATCTTCGCCAAGGGCGGACACGGATTCGGATTCCGGAACACGAAGGAGGAAATCGCCCAATGGCCTGCGCTGGCGGCGAAGTGGCTGGAGGCCGAGGGGCTGCTGGAAGGCCGGTAGGGTCGCACGCCGGGACGTCCGCTCCGGACTTCGGCGGGAGGGATGCTGAAACAGAGGCCCCAGCCCGCTCCCCACCGGACGGCCCGCATTCCCGTCCTTCGTTCCAGCGCGTTGCGCCCTTGCGAAAACGGCTTAGATTCGCCTTTTTCCGGCCGCCCCTCCATGACCGATCCCTCCCCCGCCCCCTCCAAGGATTTCATCCGCGAGATCATCGACGCGGACCTCGCCTCCGGCAAGCACCGCGGCACGGTGACGCGCTTCCCCCCCGAGCCCAACGGCTATCTGCACATCGGCCACGCCAAGTCGATCTGCCTCAATTTCGG
>CAYSZN010000430.1:0-3708 GCA_964435425.1 uncultured Akkermansia sp.
ACAAACGCCTTCCCGTCGCTGCCAGTTCCGACGGCGACAAAGTGGCATCCCTTGTCGAGGGCCATCTGTCCCTTGAAGTCGCTCGGAACCGATCTGCCCAGTTTCCAAGGACCGATGCTGTAGCGGCATTGCAATCCGACCTCCTTGGGCAGGCTCCCCACCCTCCCCGGACTGACCACGAAGTTGAGGAGACGGGGTGCCGGTCGCGACCACACCGAGGAGGCCGTGCTCGCGCCGCGATTCTCCAGCGCCCCACCCGTCAGGCTGACAAGGCGCACCGCCAGTTGGCTGTAGCGGTCGAAGTCGGGATGCTCGAACCATAGCTGGAGCCAGCAATCCTCCGGATTCTCCGTCTCGACGTCAACTCCCGAGGAGGCCTCGATCCACGGCATCGACTCCGCATCGTCCACGGGATCGCCGTCCCGGTTCCATACCGGCCACGACCAGTCCGTCCCATTCCGTTTCAGCCGCAGAAAGCGCAGGTCCGCGACTCTGCCGAGCGCCTTCGCCGTGCCTTCGTCGATGGCTTCCCCCGCCACCGACGGCCCACGCCCGAGTGGCAAAAAGTTCTTCGGGGAGGATGGCATCACCCACTGGGACACGGCTGTGAACATCGTCAGCGCGAGAGCAAACCAGAACACCGCTTTCCAAGACGGATCGAGACCGCGGACGCGGCCACCCGACTCCGCCCGCAAGCGACGGCGCGCCCACCATGGCACCAGATACATGATTCCCACAAGGGGGATCCATAGGTAGCCGAGCACCGACTGGTAGGGATGGATCGAGGCGAGCCATTGCGTCAGGACCGGCATCTCGCCGAGCTCCAGCGCCACATGCACGGCATCGACATGCCTGCCCATGCCCTGATGGGCGAAGACCCTGCCGCCGATGGCATGCCAGCCGACCGCGGACCCGCCCATCGAATGCCAACCGACGGCGAGCCCGCCCAAGGAAAGTCCGCCCACGCTGAACCCTCCCAAGGCGAGGAGCAATCCCACCGCCAGTCCGCCGATGGAGATCAGGCCAATACCCGCGCCACCGACCGCCACGCCCCCGATGGCCATCCCTCCGCAGGCGAGCCAGCCCCGCGCGATGCCGCCGAAAGCGACGACTCCCCTCGCCCGGTCGCCGAAGGCGAAGAAGCCCCGCGCCTCGCGCGTGCGGCCGGTCTGCGGATCACGCCCCATGACGACATGCAGCAGTGGCATTCCAAAAAGGGTGCGCCGCGATCGGTATTCGAAAGGCGACCAGGGTCTCGAAATCCCTTCCAGACAGCTACCCGATGCCGTCCCGACCCCGGCGACCTGCGTCTTGAACTCCTCCGCGCTCTGCTGGCGGCGGCTCCGCTCCTTCTCAAGCGCGCGGAAGACGACCTCGTCCATGCCTCCGCCGACATCGGCCTTCTCGGAAGGCGGTGCGAAGCGGCCGAGCGGCAGTTCGCCCGTCAGCATCTCGTAGAGCACCACTCCGAGGCTGTAGATGTCGGCCCGGTGATCGACGCTGGCGGGCTGCTCGAACTGCTCGGGGGCCATGTAGGGAGCGGTGCCGAGCCTCGCCCCGCTGCGCGTGAGCAGCGCCGCGTCGCCGCCCTCCTCGCCGACGATCTTCGCGATGCCGAAATCCGCGATCTTCACCCGGCCCTTCGAGTCGAGGAGGATGTTCTCCGGCTTGATGTCGCGGTGCAGCACCCCCTGGCTGTGCGCGAACTGGAGGGCATCGCAGAGCGCCGGAACGACCGCGAGGGCCTGCTCCGGCGTGAAGCGCCCCGCCCGCATCGCCTGACGGAGGTTCACCCCGTCGACATGCTCCATCACGAGATAGCAGAACCCGCCGCTCTCGCCGAAGTCGTGGACGGCCACGACATGCGGATGGCTGAGACGGGCGAGCACCCGTCCCTCGCGGATGAACCGCTCGGTGAAGCCCTCCGTCGCGGCGAGGGACTTGGGCAGCACCTTCAGCGCGACGAGCCGGTCGAGCTTCGGCTGCCGGGCGCGGAAGACGGCGCTCATCCCGCCATGTCCGATGAGCCCGAGGATCTCGAGATCCGGGAAAGCATCGGCGATCTCCGCCATCGAGGGAAGATCGCCCGGAGCGAGCGATCCGCCCGCCCCGCCGTCCTCGGTCGGAACCGCAGCGGCGGCGAGGAGGGCTTCCGGATTCAAGCCATGCAAAGGATCGGAGTCGGGAGAAGGCTCGTTCATGATACCGCCTGCATGGGGAATGCGGCGGCAAAGGTTACATGAAAAAAGCGCCTTTCCCGAAAATCATTTCGATCCCGCTCCGGCGACGATGTGGTGCCGATGGATGGATCTCATGTGCGCTGGATGCGCTGGCTCCGCCTGCTGATTCACGGTCGCCGCCACACACCGATCAAGCTGGACAAACCGGAACAGTCGCAATAGCCTTCGTCCCATGAACCGCTCTCTCGCCGCTATCGCCGCTGTCCTGTTCTCTCTCTCGATGCCGGCGCACTCCCAGATCCAGCATTCCCGGCTGCCCGGGACGAAATGGGAATGCCTCGTCGACAACCGGCCGCTCGGCACAGTGACCTTCGCCGATGCTGCGGTGGTCGAGCTCTCCTGGCAGGACGCCTCCCAATGGAAGGCCACGCCCAACGGCATCGAAATCTTCGGAGTGTCCCTCGTCTATGCCGGGCAAACCTTCACCGGAGTCAACGCCAGCGGCAAGACCATCACCTTGATCCACGTTCCCGAAGAGACTTCCACCCTGCCCGCCGCGCAAACCATGGCCGCTTCGCCACCTGCGGATGCCACCCCACCGGAAGCCGCCGGGACTCCCTTCGAGAAGCTGCAAACGGTGAAGCTCGCCCGCGGCAACGACCATCGCTATTCCATCTCGGGCCAGAAAGTCTCCTTCGGAAAATCGACCAACCGCGTCTGGCAAACCAGTTGGGGAAGCTATATCAAGGAGTTCGAACGCAGTGCCACCTATCAATTCAAGGTTTCCCACATTGGAAGCGAAGGGACCGCCTATTTCGAAGTCCTCTTCCTAGGGAAAACAGCCGAGGGCGGCCAATATCCCTACTCCTTCGAATCGAGGAAGATGTCGGTGAACGGCGACACGTCCTTCGACTTCGACATCTTTCTCAAGTCGACGGAAAGCAGGTACCGGTCCCTCAACATCCGCATCAGGGAAGGATCGAAGCCCGATTCGTGGGTTGCCTGGATGCGCGACGGCGACACCCTGATGGGGCTCACCGCCGGGCGTGGCAGCCTCGTCGATCGCTACGAGGCGAACCCCGCCGAACTGATCGCGCTGGCAAGGGAAGTGGTGAAGCCCTGAGGAGGCTCCACGGAGGAATAAGACTCTCGCAACATCGTTGGGGCTCGGCCTGTTGCCACGTCATTGGGCGCGGAGGATGGTGTGTGGGCGTTCGATGGGAGGTCAATGACCTCGCCTACAGTTGCAGGCATGGTAGAGAAGTTCGTAAAAACTTCTCCTACTCGACGTTTCAATGGACGCTCGCCGAAATGGCCTCCGGCTATCCGTTCCGTATTCTCACGAATTTCGCTACGGCTTCGCGTCGCCTTGAAACGAAACGGGACGGAATCCCTTCCGCCCCGCGCAAGTCCGGTGCTTTCCCGAACGGTCACTGTCCCAGCCGCGCGACGATGCCGTGCAGCACGTCGAAATATTCCCGCAGTTCCGCCACCGGCATGGTCAGGGGCGGGGCGACGCGGATGACCT
>CAYSZN010000430.1:3718-3994 GCA_964435425.1 uncultured Akkermansia sp.
GGCGAGCGGGCCGAGCAAGTGAACGCCGCGGCCCTGATCGTCGCCGAGGTAGGCGAGGCGCACGATCTCGTGGGCGACCTGTTCGGCGCCGAGGTCGCCGACGGCCTGGCATTCGATGCCCCAGACGGTGCCTTCGCCGCGCACATGGAGGATGGCGGGCAGCTCGTTCAACTTCACGAGACATTCCTCGATGGCGGCGCTCAAGGTGCGCCCTTGTCCGATCACGTCCTCCTGCTCGAACTCGTCCAGCGTCGCGAGCACGGCGGCGCAGCCGAG
>CAYSZN010000431.1:0-3994 GCA_964435425.1 uncultured Akkermansia sp.
TGTCGACGGTGCCGTCGATGAAGTTGTTCAGCTCCTTGACGAGGTTGACTAGGAACCCGGGATCGCTGTTGCCGGTGGTGCCGCTGTCTCCCTTGGCCTCGCTTCCTTGCGCAGGCGTGGGATTGCCCGCCGCACCGTCCTCGTTCGGGACATTGCCGGGAGTGTCGGAAGCACTCTCCTCTGGATCGGTGGTTCCAGTGTCTCCGGTCGGCCGGTTGCCCGTGGTCCCGGGTTCGGAGGGAAGCGTGGCGGGTGAGGAGGGAGCGTCCGAAGGCGTGCCGCCTCCAAGCGATCCGCTGGCCATCGGCAGGTATCCGAAGACCCGCGTCTGCTGGGTGCCGGAGAGCAGCGAGAGGGTCTTGGCAAGACGGCGGCAGTAGTCCTCGTAGCCCTGTGGCGAATATCCCGAGCTCACCGCGCAGTGGATCGCGAGAGTGGCCACGGAAGAATCGTTGTCGCGGATCTGGGCATCCGCTGGCGAAGCGGTTCCAAGCACGAGGCCGACCCATGCGAGGGCACAAAGAGGGACAACTGATTTCATGGCAGTTTTTGTATTAAAAATATGATTTTTACAAAATTTTATGATTAATCAAGTTTTTTCACGATTCTATCGCGAAATCGAGAGTTTTCTCCAGTATAATCAACCTTTCTTAACTGACCTTTTTCAGTCTTGATCGAGGGGAGGCGGGAGTGGAGGCAAGCCTGCCTGTCATGGCGTCGAAACCTCATTTTGCGCAGGCATTTGGCCGACACCGCACTAAGGTGCCCTGCGTCCGCCCGGCATGACTCTCGCCTCTCCCCAGTTCCTCCTGCTTCTGCCGGTCTGGCTGCTCGTGGGGTGGTGGTTCCGGCGTCTGGAGTTGTGGCAGCCCTTGCGGGTTCTCCTGCTGCTGCTCCTGACCCTGTTGCTCTGCGATCCCCGCGTCGTCTTGAAGTCGGGCGGCATCGACCTCTGGGTACTTTTCGACCGCTCCCGCTCGGCGCAGGAGCTCGTCGATGCCGGCGAGCTGGAATGGCGCGCCCTTCTCGAGCGGACCCGCCCCGGCAAGGACCATCGGCTGCACGTCCTCGACTACGCCGCGGAGGTGATGCCCTCGGGCGGAGGCGAAGGCGCGATCTATCCCGGTGGCCGCGACCGGACCCGCACCGGACTGGCCCTGCACGAGGCGCTCGCCCGCATGGAGGCGAAGCGCCACAACCGCATCCTGCTCTTCACCGACGGCTACAGCACCGAGCCGCTCGCCCATGTGTCCGCGAAGCTGATCGATGCGGGTGTGCCCCTCGACTACCGTCTCGTCCGCTCTCCCGACCGGGCGGACTGGCGCGTCGCCGCGATCGAGATGCCCGGTCGGGTCCAGCTCGGCGAGCCCTTCGTCGTCGATGTGGCCCTCGTCGGAAGGCCGGACGGCACCGTGCCGCTCGAGATTCTCCGGGGTGATCGCCGCCTCTACCAAGGCGAGGTCGAGGTGAAGGGCGGGACGGGCCGCTTCCGCTTCTCCGACCGCATCGCCGAGCCCGGAGGGCACCGCTACACCGTCTCGATCTCGCCGGACGGCGACGCCCATCCGGGAAACAACCGCCGCGAGCGCTGGATCGAGGTGGCCACGGGGCCGCGGCTCCTCCTTGTCACCGCCTACCGGGACGATCCGCTGGCTCCGGTCCTGCGGGCGCAGGGTTTCGAGGTGGCGGTGGTCGAGGACCCGCTCTCCCTGCATCCCGGAGTCCTCGCGGGAGCGAGGGCGGTGATCCTCAACAACGTTCCCGCCTACGAGTTGCCGGGCGACTTTCTCGGAGCGCTGCCCTTCTTCGTCAGCGACCAGGGCGGCGGTCTCCTCATGGCCGGCGGGCATCGCAGCTTCGGTTCCGGCGGCTACTACGAGTCCGCCATCGACCCGCTCCTGCCCGTCTCGATGGAGCTGAAGAGCGAGCACCGCAAGCTCGGCGTGGCCATGGCCATCGTCATGGACCGCTCGGGATCGATGGGCGCGACGACGCCTAGCGGACACACCAAGATGCAGCTCGCGAACGAGGGATCGGCCCGCGCCGTGGAGCTGCTCGGGAGCATGGACGCGGTGACCGTCTACGCCGTCGACAGCCAGGCCCATCAGGTGGCTCCGCTGCTGAACGTCGGACAGAGCCGCGGCGATCTGATCTCGCGCATCCGCCGCATCGAGTCCATGGGCGGCGGGATCTTCGTCTACGAGGGCATGAAGGCCGCCTGGGATGTGCTGAAGGACGCGCCCCTCGGCCAGCGGCACCTTATCCTTTTCAGCGATGCCTCCGATTCCGAGGAGCCCGGCGACTACGTCGCCCTGATCGAGACGATGCGCGCCGCCGGCACCACTGTCAGCGTCATCGGCCTGGGCGGCCGGAGCGATCCCGACGCGAAGCTGCTGGAGGACATCGCGAGCCGGGGCGGCGGCCGCATCTTCTTCACCGAGATCCCCGGCGAGCTGCCCAACATCTTCGCGCAGGAGACCGTGACCGTGGCCCGCTCGTCGTTCGTCGAGGAGGCGACCGGCACCGTCTCGACGGGCCGCTGGCACGAGCTCGCCCGCCGCGATGCCGCATGGCTCTCCGAGATCGACGGCTACAACCTCAGCTACCTGCGCGAGGGCGACGAGGCCGCGCTCGTCTCGACCGACAGCTACGCCGCCCCCCTCGTCGCCTTCGGCCGGCGCGGCATCGGGCGCACCGCCGCCGTCTCCTTCCCGCTCGGTGGGGATTTCTCCGGGCGCGCCCGGTCTTGGCCGCAATACGGTGACTTCGTCCAGACGCTCGCGCGATGGCTCATGGGCGACGCGGTGCCTCCCGGCCTCGGTGTGCGCCACCGCCTCGTCGGGTCGGAGTGGAGCCTCGACCTGTTCTACGAGGCCGATCCATGGGAGGCCCGTCTCGCCACCTCGCCGCCGCGTATCGTCGTGCAGAGCGGCTATCGGGATGGAAAGCGCCGGGAGCTCGTGTGGGAGCGCCTCGCTCCGGGGCATTATTCCGTCTCCACCTCCCTCGACGAAGGCGCGCCCATGCGTGCCGCCCTTCAGGTCGGCGATGCCGCCATTTCCCTCGGACCCGTCGTCGTCGGTTCGGAAAGCGAATGGCAATTCGACGAGGAGCGCGTCGCCGAGCTGCGCGAGACCTCGCGGGCCAGCGGAGGAGGGGAGCTGCTCGACCTCGGCACCGCCTGGCGTCGTCCGCCCGCTCCGGGCGAGGAGCCGATCCGCATTCCTCTGCTCGTCGCCATCTTCGTCCTCTTCCTGCTCGAGGCGCTCGCGACACGGACGGGCTGGCGAGTGCCGCGCTTGGCGAAGCGGTTGCCTTCCCTCGCCCGTGCCAGAGCGCAGACGAAAGCGGCCGTTGCCGAACCTCCCGCTCCGTCGCTTCCCGAGTCCCTCTCGAGCGAACCTCCCGCACCGTTGGTCGAGGATGACCGTAAAAGTCGCTTCCGGCGCGCGAAAAAGGGCCTTTGATCTTGTCCTATCGCGGAATCGCTGGCTAAACTCCCATCCTGACATTCGATCCATGAAGAAACGCACCCTCCTCGCCGCCTTCGGCACGCTCGCCTCCGTCTGCCTGCTCGTCGCCCAGAACCCCGCTCCCGAGAAACCCAAGACCTGGGAGGAGAAGGCCGCCGAGCGCTTCGGGGCCAATCCCACGGCGGAGCACAAGACCCAGATCGAGGCGAACCTGCCCATCGCCACGACCAAGCCGAAGTCGCCGCGCAAGCTCCTCGTCTTCTACCGCTGCGAGGGTTTCATCCACACCTCCATCCCCTTCGCCAACCACGCTCTCGCGAAGATCGGCGAGAGCACCGGCGCGTTCACCGCCGACTTCGCCGACCAATACGACGTCTTCACGAAGGAGAACCTCGCCCAATACGACGCCATCGTCTTCAACAACACCACCGACCTGATTCCGGACGAGGCGCAGCGCGCCGCCATCATCGGCTTCATCCAGGGAGGGAAGGGGATCGTCGGCCTCCATGCCGCCGCCGACA
>CAYSZN010000432.1:0-3991 GCA_964435425.1 uncultured Akkermansia sp.
CGGCACCCGCGTCCAGTCCCTCGACGCGCTGCTCCACTTCGCCCCTCGCGGAGAGCATGATGACCGGCGTGGTGTTCCCCTTGGCCCGCAGGGCGCGCACCAGACTGAGGCCATCGAGGCCCGGCAGCATGATGTCGACCAGCAGGACATCGAAGCGGTCTTGCAGCGCCATGTCGAGTCCTCCGTTGCCGTCGCCGACCCAATCCACCTCGTACCCTTCGTCTTTCAGCGTGCTGCCCAGCAAGGCGGCGGTCTTGGGTTCATCTTCGACGATCAGGAGGCGCATCCGGCATCAGTTCAACTTCGGGCAGTTGGGGAAAAATGAAAGAGTTGTCATTTTTGGCTCGGCCCATTGCTAAAGATGAGACCCGGTATCAAGTGCGGGCCATGACTCGTTGTGCGCATCCGGGATGCTTCTCCGAGTTCCCAGTATCATCGACACCCACCCGCAAAAAGTGATGAAAAAAAGCAAAAGAACAGTGAAAAGGCAGCGACCCGACACAGGCCCCGGACGCTCCGGCGCCCGACGAAATAACGGGCCGAAACGGATCGAAACCTCCTTCTCCCGCCTTGGCCGCGTGGCCGCGTGCGCTCTCGCCACCTCTGGAATTCCTCTTTCCCAGGCTCAGGACACGGCGGCTCCAGCGGCGCCCGTGATCGACGACACGACGAACGAGCTCGACGCGACCGTCGTCACTGCCTCCGCTCCGGCGGCTCCCGCGCCCGTTCGCCAGAGGGTCCGCCCCGCGACGGTCTCGCGCCCTGTCGAGGTCGAGGTCTACAACACGATCGAGCCCGAGGTCATCACCGGTGGTCCCGCCGAGACTCATGCACTGCCTGGCTCCGGCTATTTCGTGGCGACTCAGGAGATCCGCGACTTCAACTATACGAACGTGAACCGCGTCCTCGCGCGGGTTCCCGGCGTCTACCTGCGCGAGGAGGACGGGGCCGGACTCTTCCCGAACATCTCCATCCGCGGGGTCGACGGCACCCGGAACGAGAAGATCACGGTGATGGAGGACGGCATTCTCCAGGGTCCCGCACCCTACTCCGCACCTGCCGCCTACTACTCCCCGAACGTCGCCCGCATGGCCGGCGTCGAGGTCCTGAAAGGGTCCAGCCAGATCGGCTACGGTCCGAACACGACCGGCGGCGTCATCAACTACCTCTCCACCCCCATCCCGGAGCAGGAGCAGTTCTACCTGCGTACCACCTACGGCAGCAACGCCACCTTCCAGGTCCACAGCCACTACGGAGACACCCTCGAGACGGACGCTGGGCGCTTCGGCTACCTCGCCGAGATCTACTACAAGCGTTCCGACGGCTTCCGCCGCGTCGAGGCTGCTCCGCTGGTCGGCATCCCCGCCTCCGACAGCGGCTATACCATCCTCGAGCCGATGGTGAAATTCTCATGGGAGCCCAACAGCTACCTCGACCAGAAGTTCGAGTTCAAATACGGCTACTCGGACAACGAGGCCGACGAGAGCTACCTGGGGCTGACCGGCGCCGACTTCAATGCGGATCCCTACCGGCGCTATGCCGCGTCCTTCCTGGACACCATTCCCATGGAGCAGCACCGCACCTATCTGAAATACAGCGTCTCGCCGAACGACGACCTCGACCTGCGTCTCGCCGGCTACTACAACCAGTTTGAGCGCAACTGGTACAAAATCCGAAATGTGAACGGCAATGCCCTCCACACCGCCCTCGGGCCCATTGGCGATCCGCGCGATCTCCTCACGCTCAAAGGCCTCGCTCCCGGCAACCTCGGCTACCGGCACAATGCCCGCTCCTACGAAGCCTACGGTGCCCAGTTCTCCGGCGACTACCGCTTCGAGACCGGCGACATCGGCCATACCGTCAACTTCGGCGTGCGCTACCACGAGGACAGCATCCGGACCTTCCAGGAGAACACCAGCGTGACCCTGACCGCAGGCAGGCGTCCCGTCGTGACGGACCTCGGTCCCGGAACGGGTGGCAACGCCTACGAGGACTCGACCGCGACAGCCGTCTGGATCAAGGACGACGTCAAGATCGGCCGCCTCACCGTGACTCCCGGCGTCCGCTACGAGAGCGTCGATCTCCACTACACGAACTACGCGGCCGATGCGACCAACACCGTCACCGGAACGGGCTACGGCGACATCGACTGGGTCGTCACCGGCATCGGCCTGAACTACGAGCTCAGCGACACCCTTTCGGTCTTCGGCGGTGTCCACGAGGGGATCGCCATCCCGAGCCCGGGCGATTCGCTGGCCCGGCCCGGCATCCTGCCCGAGGAGAGCGTCAGCTACGAGCTCGGCGTGCGCCATCGCAGCGGCAACTTCAACGCGGAACTGACGGGATTCCTCACCGACTTCTCGCAGATCATCAGCACGAGCACCGGTCTCGGCCTCACAGGGCCGGTGAACAATGCCGGCACGGCCCAGGTCCATGGCATCGAGGCCCTCGCCAGCTACGATCCGTTCCAGGGACGGGATCTCCGTATGCCTCTCTTTGTCAGCTCGACCTGGACCAGCGCCACCCTCGACCAGTCGCTCGCCACGGGAGCGGGCGAGAACATCTACGGCGACGGCACCGGCGGCCCCGGCATCCCCGGAGCCGAGATGCCCTACATCCCCGAGTGGAAGGTCGCCGTCGGCGTCGGTCTCGAAACGGATCGCTGGGGCGTCGATCTCTCCGCCACCTACATCAGCGACACCTTCGGCACCGCCCTGAACTCGCCTGTCCCCATGACCTCCTCCCGGCAGGGTGAGATCGATGGCGGCGTAATCGTCGATCTCGGCGCCTACTACCAGATCAACGAGACGACCAAGCTCATCGGCGGCGTCCACAACCTCTTCGAGGAAGTGATGATCACGAGCCGCGTCCCCGAAGGCGCCCGCGTGAACGCTCCCCGCGAGTTCTACATCGGCTTCGAGATGCTCTGGGAGCCGCGGGCCGTTCCGGCCGGCGGCAAGTCGGTGGTCTCGAAATAATCCTGTTTCCCCTTGGTGCGAGTGGCACCGAAGACTCCCACAGTTCCTTCGTCTGGTCCATCCGGCCGGACGAAGGGCTGTGGGAGTTGCATTTTGAGACTTGAGGCGGCACATGGGCTGTTTTTAGGGCCTTTGGAGGAGAGCCCATTTCCCGAGCCCGAAGAAAAATTACAGAAGTGTCATATTTCGGTTGCGAGCCCAAAAAGGCTACGCTAGGAGATGAGAACGGGTCTCAATATCTCGGGTATTCTTGCGAGATCCTCAACCACTCAACTCATTCCGCCAAGCCACGAACGAACGATGAAAAGGAAACGACCAATCACCAACCATCATCCTCGGCGCACGCTGGGTCGCGCCGAGGGCATCGCCCTGGTGGCCGCCGCTTGCGCTGCAGGGGGGGCAGAGGCCCAGGACAATGCCGCCGGCAGCGGAGAGGCGGCAGGGACTCTTCCGCCTGAAGAGGTGAGGGCCGCAGCCCCCGCTCCCGCGCCGCGCCCGGCACCCCGTCCGGCGCCTCAGGCACCGGCTCCCGCCCCGGCGCCCCTGCCGGTGATCGAGCCCGAGCCGTTGGTCTTCGACGATTCCCTCTACCAGGTCAAGACGCTCTCGACGACGAAGTATTCCGTGCCGCTCCGCGACGTGCCGCAGACCGTTCAGGTCATTCCCGAGGAAGTGACCAAGGAGCAGGCTGCCACGACCCTCCGCGACGTGCTCCGCAACGTGCCGGGCATCACCATGGCTGCCGGCGAAGGCGGTGGCGGCGCGCAAGGCGACAACTTCCGCATCCGCGGCTTCAACTCCCGCTCCGACATCTTCGTGGACGGCGTCCGCGACTACGGCATCTACAACCGCGACCCCTTCAACTACGAGGCCGTGGAGGTCTACAAAGGCCCTGCCTCGTCGAACAGCGGCCGTGGCTCCGCCGGTGGATCGCTCAACCTGGTGACCAAGACGCCCAAGCTGGACTCCTTCACGAGGGTGGACGGCATGGTCGGCACGGACGATCTCTACCG
>CAYSZN010000433.1:0-3978 GCA_964435425.1 uncultured Akkermansia sp.
CGGAATTCTTTCCGCCTTTCGTCAGGCTTGGAGAAGGCGGAAAAGGATTCCGCCCTACTTCGCTCTGGAATCCGGGAAGAGGCGGGCACAGGTGGGGCGAGGCGTCCCGACCGAGCCGCTGCGTCGGTAGGGCACGGGTGATTCGCAAAGTCGTTGGCCCTATGACGGCTCGGTCGGGACGCCTCGCCCCACCTTCGTCGAATCTGCCGACGGCCTTGGTGGGCTGTTCGCAATCGTCCAGATCTTTTCGGGATTTCGTATCACTCCCCAACCAGATCCGGCCGGTTCGCGAGGGTGCGCTCGTGGGCCTGTTCCTCGCGCCATTTGGCGATGGAGCCGTGGTTGCCTGACAGGAGCACCTCCGGCACGGATAGGCCTGCGAACTCGGCGGGGCGGGTGTAGTGCGGGGCTTCCAGCCGCGTTCCGTCGCCGGAGAAGGATTCCTCCTCGGCAGAGCGTTCGTCGCCGAGCACGCCGGGGAGCAGCCTGACCACCGCATCGACGACGACGGCGGCGGCGAGGGTGCCGTTGGTCAGGACGTAGTCGCCGATGGAGATCTCCTCGTCGACGAGGGCCTCGACGACGCGGTGGTCGACGCCCTCGTAGTGGCCGCAGAGCAGGATGAGGTGCGTCTCCCGAGCCAGCTCGACGGCCTGTGCCTGGCGGAAGGGTTTGCCCTGGGGCGTCATCAGGATCACCTTGGCGCCCTCCGTCTTCAGATCGGCGACGGCGGCGAAGAAGGGCTCGGGCTTCATCACCATGCCCGGCCCGCCGCCGTAGGGCATGTCGTCGACCTGGCGGTGGCGGTCGGTGGTGTAGTCGCGGAGGTCGTGGCAACGGATCCCGACCCGGCCCGCCTCGACGGCCCGGCCGATGATGCTGGTGCCGAGCGGACCTTCCGCGATCTCCGGAAAAATGGTGACGATGTCGATGCGCATGGGTGGCCGAAGGCCACCGTAAAAGGTGAAAAGTAAAAAGTAAAAGGTGAAAGGCTTTGGTGGCCGTTGGCCACTGTAAAAAGTGAAAGGTAAAAAGTAAAAGGTTGGCTCCGGGAACGGAAGCGGCGGATCGCCGCTTCCGCATTCTTCTACTTTTTACCTTTCACTTTTTACTTTTTACGGCGGCGAAGCCGCCTACTCCCGAAAGCGTGCGAGGACTTTGCGCACGGTGCGGTTGTTTTCGGTTGTCTCCTCTGCGAGGGCCACCCGGGTCTCGGTGAAGTCGCCGACTTTGCCTTTGCTCTCGATGCGTTTCACGGTGCCGGCGAGGGTGAGGAAAGTCGAAAGGTCGGTCCACTCGCTTTCGGACATGCCGAGGAGGGCTTGGACTTCGCCGGTGTCGTCGAAGCGATGGTCGTCGGTCGTTCCCTCGATGCCGTCGTTGCCGTTGCGGACGGTGACGAAATGCGCCGCGGCATCCGCCGTCGCGCCGGTGAGGGCCTGAATCAGCTCCCGGGAGGCGGCGTTGAGGTCGACGAGGGCGTCGGAGCGGATCGTGAAGAAGTCGCGCCAGAAGGGCTGGACGCGCTCGACGGCATCCATGCCGGGGACGAAGACGAGCTGCTCGAGCGAGGTGAAGGGGGCGTTCGGGGGCAGCTGGGGATGGTCGACGCTCGCGTAGAAGGTATTCTCGGCTCCGTTCGGGAGCGGATCGGAATCCTCGTCGATCCAGTCGGCGATGGAGTCGGCGGCATGGCTCGCGGCGGCCGCGTCGAGCCCCCACAGCACGAAGAGCTCGATGGCGGCGGTGCGCAGGCGTTCCTCGGTCATGCGGTTGACGGGGAAGCGCCCGCCTTCGCTGGTGATGCGGACCTCCCATCCGCGGCCGGGAGCGAGTTCATGCCTCAGCGCGACGTCTCCCGGCTGGATGTCGGGATGGAGGGCGATGGAGAGACCGCTCTCGGCGAGCAGTCCGGCCTGGTAGCGCGCACGGGCGAGGCTGTTCTCGTCCCAGGAGGCCTGCGACGATTCGTAGAGACCCGCCGCGATCAGCGAGAGCGCCATCACCGCGACGAGGGCGAGGAGCAGGGCCATGCCCCGGTTTCGTTTGCACCGGCATCCCGCTGGGTTCATCTCGTTCCCCCGCCTCCTCCGGGACTGGGATTGCCGCCGCCACCTCCACCGGGGCTTCCGCCTCCTGTTGGGCCGCCGCCGGGACGTCCTTCGCCTCCTCCCGGGCGGCCCTCGCCACCGCCGGGACGTCCTTCGCCTCCTCCCGGTCGTCCCTCGCCACCGCCGGGCCTGCCGGTGCCTCCGTCTGGTCTGCCGGAGTTTTCTCCTGAATTGTTCCCGGTGTTGGAGCTGCCCGTTGTCGCGGGGGTGGCCGTGGCGCTTTCCTCGGTGGGAGGATTCGAGACTTGCTCGGGAATTTCGAAGACCACCCGCAGCGGCACGGGCCGGTAGGTATCGTCGAAGGAGAAGGCGAGGAGCGGCGGCAGGCGCGAGCGGTCGGTCCACTCGTCGAGCCAGATCTGCTGCTCCTCGTCCCAATAGCTCCAGCCCGCCGCCGTCACGCCCGTGAGCAGCGGCATCCAGTAGCGGCCCTCCTCGTCGGCCTGGAGGAGGTCGTCGGCGCTGACCCGCAGGGCCATGCCCGAGCCGGTCGTGTCCTCGGGGGAGAAATCGGGCCGGGTGAGGGCGAGATCGTAGGTCGGCTGCCCTTCGGGCGAGGTCCGGCCGGGACGCAGGGAGATCGCCGCCTCCTCGGCGCTGCCGACGATCTTTCCAAAGGTGAAGGCGGTCGCGCAGTTGCCGAATTTCAGCTCGGGATGGCCCGAGGCGGTCTCCTCCGCCGGGACCATCTCCAGCGTCCCGTCCTGGGGGAGATGTTCGATGGATTCGCGGAGGAGGGCGAGGAAGCGCGAGACCTCCTCGTCGCGCCGGTCCAGCTCGCGGATCTCGACGGCGGTGTCGCCGGCCTGCCAGAGGATGGAGAAGATCGCTCCCGAGATCAGGCCGAGAATGGTCATGGCCACGGCGATCTCGAAGAGGGAGAATCCCGCCGTCGCTGGAGAGGGCTGCTGCGGGGTCGGCTTCATGGTTCGGCCATGTGGAGGATGAGCACGGCGCGCTCGACCTGCTCGCCGCCGTCGTCGAGGAAGGTGGCCTCGGCGGTCAGCTTGTGGAGATCTCCCAGATCAGCGCCTTCTCCATTGTCGATCTGGAAAGGCTCCACATAGGTGCGGTAGGTGATGCCGGAGCCCGCATCGACCGTCTCGGAGGCCATGGCGTCGAGACCGACGCGGCGCTTCTCCGCGAGCAGGGCCTCGAGCTGCTGCTGCACATGCCGGTCGCGCGCGAAGCCCGCCGAGGTGTCGCCGACGCCTTGCAGCACTTTCAGCAGGCCCGTCACGGTGATGGCGAACAGCGCCACGGCGAGGACGACGTCGAGCAGGGCGTAGCCGCGTGCGCAGCGTCGCGGAAGGCGGGAGCGCGGGCACTCCTGCTCGCCGTCGTGGCGTGCGGAGGACGGAAGCGTCGCCGCTTCCGCTACGGCGGTGGAGCGTCGTTCCGAGGGGGCGTTCTGGACGGTCTTCCTCATCGTCTGCTCATTCGACCCACGACCGTTCCGACTTCACATCGGCGGTGAGCGGATGGAACTCCACCTCGAAGAAGGAGGAATCCGCCTCGACGCGGAAGCGCATCGGCTCGCACATCCCGGATGGCTGGAAGATCCAGAGCCGGTGCTCGCTCCCGGCCATCGGGAGCCATTCCACGTCGTTCCAGAAGCGCACGCTCGTCCTCGTGCCGGGGGGAAAGGCGTATTCCTGAAAATAGCGCATGCCCTCCCGGATCTGCTCCGCCCTCGGATCGGGAGGCAGGGCGGGCGCGGTCTCCATCCCCCGTGCCGCGGACGCCTCGACCATCGTCTGGAGCCCGGCGTCCTGCTCCATCTCCAGACGCAGCCTTCCCGCCTCCTCTGGTCCGGCGTAGGGACGCAGGAAGCGCGAGGCGCGGAAGCCCTGCGCGTCGATCGCGA
>CAYSZN010000434.1:0-3975 GCA_964435425.1 uncultured Akkermansia sp.
GCTACGCCGAGGGCGCCGAGGCGCAGCGGCGCGCCCTCGCCTTCGATCCGGGCTTCCTCCCCGCGAAGCTCCAGCTCGCCCTCGACTATCTGCGACTCGGTCGCGTCGAGGAGGCCTGGCCGCTCGCCAAGGAAGTCGCCGCCGCCGATCCCTACAACGTCCTCGCCTACAATCTGGAGGTGCTGGAGAAGGAGATCGCCCGCTTCGCCTCGGTGAAGACCGACGACTTCATCATCCGCCTGCCTCCCGACGAGGCCGCGATCTACGGCGAGCGCGTCGTCGAGCTGCTGACCGAGGCGAAGCGCGTCCTCGGGGAGAAATACGGCCTCGTCATCGAGCAGCCGACCCTCGTCGAGTTCTACCCCGACCAGCAGGATTTCGCGATCCGCTCCTTCGGCTCGCTCGGCGGCGACGGCCTGCTCGGGGTGTGCTTCGGCTCGGTCGTGACGATGAACAGCCCCGGCAGCGTCACCGCCGCGAAGAGCAACTGGGAGGCGACCCTGTGGCACGAGTATTGCCACGTCGTCACCCTGACCGCGACGAAGAACAAGATGCCGCGCTGGCTCAGCGAGGGCATCTCGGTCTACGAGGAGAAGCAGCGCCAGCCGAACTGGGGGCAGGGGATGAATCCCGAGTATCGACGCATGATCCTCGAGGAGGGAGCCCTCACCCCCGTGCGCGACATGAGCCAGGCCTTCTTCCAGGCGAAAAGCTCCCTCCATGTCATGTTCGCCTACTACCAGTCCATGCTCGTGGTCGAGCATCTCGTCGCGAACTACGGGCTCGAGGCCCTGCGCGGCATCCTCGCCGATCTCGCGGCGGGCGTGCTCGTGAACGACGCCATCGCCCGCCACACCGTGCCGATGGAGACGTTCGAGCAATCCTTCGCCGAGGCCACGGTGCGCCTCGCCGAATCCTACGGGCCGGAGGTGGATTGGAAGAAACCCACCGCGGAGGAGATGAACCCCAGCAGCGTGCTCTCGGTCGGCGCTTTCCTGAAGAAGCATCCGTCGAACTTCGAGGCGCGGCGGACCTTCACCGCCCTGCTGGTCGAGCAGGAGAACTGGGACGCGGCGGTCGAGTCGGCCGATGCGCTCATCGCCCTGCTCCCCGAGCACACCGGCGACCGGAACGGCTATTCGTTGAAGGCCCTCGCCCTGCGCGGCAAGAAGGACGCGGCGGGCGAGGCCGCCGTGCTGGAGCAGCTCGCCGCGCGTTCGGCGGAGGCGTTTCAGGCCTACCACCGGCTCATCGAGGTCGGCTTCGAGAGCGGCGACTGGGACACCGTCATCGCCAATGCCGTGCGGGGCCTAGCGATCAATCCCTTCACCGAGCGGATCCACTACTGCCGCGGCTGCGCCCACGAGGCCAAGGCCGAGAGCGGTCTGGCGGTGCGGTCCTTCGAGAACGCCCTGCGTCTGGGACCCGCGAATCCATCGGAGGTGCGCTTCCGCCTCGCGCGTCTGCTGAAGGAGGAGGATCCGCTCAAGGCAAAGCGCCATGTCCTCGACGCCTTGGCCGACTCCCTGCGCTACCGCGAGGCACACGGTCTGCTGCTCGAGATCGTCGAGGGACGGGAGGCGTCGGGAGGAAACGGAGAAGGAGGTTCCCAAATGGTGCCTCCGGAAACGAAGAGCGACGAGCCATCCGAGAACGATCCACGACGCAGGAGGGTGCCGCTTCCGTAATGCCCGATCCGTTTGGCGGCAGCCCCTCCGGAAGTCGGTAGGAGGTTGCCTGTTCTCGGAAAGCCCAAGGAGGGCCGACATTCCTGTCGGCCGGCTGGTCCTGCCGTCGCCGGGCTTGTCGGCCGACAGGAATGTCGGCCCTCCTTGGAATGTCGGCCCTCCTTGAGCCCCCGAACGCCGCCGCCGGTATCGGATCGAAATCCGAAACCATGGCGCAGGGAAGTGGATCACAGCAGCACCGAATACACCTCGACCGTCGACTCGACGAGCCGCGGCAGGAAGGTCCGCGCGTTCTCCCAGAAGGACACGAGGAAGCTGCGGAAGCTGGCCGTGGGCGAGGCCACGATGATCATCGCGCTGAGGATGAGGACGTTCGCCGAGAAGATCACGGAGAAGGAGAAGACGCGTCCGTTCTGGATCACGTCGGGCTGCTCTCCCCGCACCATCCAGAGAGTGAAGGCGAGGTGAAAGGTCCAGGTGAATCCGATCAGCCCGTAGAGCCAGACCGGATCGGGGGGCGCGTTCTCGGCCGCGACCCAGCCGTAGACCGCCCAGACGAGGATGGCGACGACGCTGTAGAAGGGAAAGAAGTAGGGCGAGAGCGAGATGAGGAAATTCGTCCGGTCGGTGAGGATGTGCCCGCCGCGCGAGGACACGTGGACATCGCTGACGCGCCCACGGAAGACGAGGACGAAGAGTGCATGGGTCAGCTCGTGGCCGGCCACGTAGATCCAGCGGAGGACGCGGCCCTGGCAGAAGAAGAAAAGGACGAGCGACAGCGCCGCGCCGAGGCCGAAGAAGACGAACTCGCGCGACTTCCAATATTCCCCGGCCAGAGTGTCGGCCTGCAGGAGCACGAGGAAGGTCTCGAGGAGAATCCAGCAGACCGGGAGCAGGGTGATCCCGACGACGAGCTTCAGCGTCCGCAGCGTGGGGGACTCGGGATCGGACAGGACCGAGAACGCCGCGCCGGGGAGGAAGGCGGAGAGACCCTGCGGCGGCGGGGATTTCCGCCGTCTCGGACGGTTTCGGGACGTCGCGTTGCGGGGCAAGGGATGTGCGGGCGGTGGAGATCGGCGACCCTCCCTCGTCTCGCGTGGCCTGGGGCGGTCAGGCGCGGCCGAGGTATTTCTTGTCTTCGGTGCTGACGCGGATGCGGTCGCCGGGGCCGATGAAGAGGGGCACCTGAAGGCGGAGGCCGGTCTGGACGGTGGCCTCCTTCGTCGCCGCGGTGGCGGTGTCGCCCTTCACGCCGGGGGCGGATTCGGTCACCTCCAGCTCGATGCTCGGGGGCAGCTCGATCGTCACGGCCTTGCCGTCGACGAAGAGCACCTCGACGGTGAGCGCATCGATGAGGAGATCCTTGCTGTCCTCGATGAACTCCTCCTGGAAGGTCACCGTGTCGTAGGTGGACGGGTCCATGAAATGGTAGCCGGTCTGGTCCTGGTAGCTGAACTCGAGCTTCTGGCGCTCGGACTGGACGATGTCGACCTTGTCGCTGGAGGCGAAGCGGATGTCCTTCGTCTTGCCCGTCTTGAAGGAACGGACCGTGGCCATGACGAGGGCGTTGCCCTTGCCGGGAGTGCGGTGCTCGAGCCCGGTGACGATGCCGAGCTCGCCGTTGTAGCTGATGCACTGTCCGCGTTTCAGGTTGGTTGCGACGATGGCCATGGGAAAGAGCGGGGTTGCTTAATATATCTTAACTTTTTTCTTGGGGAAGGACGGAATATTGCCATCGTTTTGGTCGATCACAAGATCGGAAATAATGATTTGAGGGCCGGATGGACGCCTCCACCGTGGCGCATGTCCGATTCCGACCCGCCGATTTCCCCGCTCCGCCGCGCGCCCCTGCGCTGGGCGCTCCTCGCTCCCGCCCTCGCCGTCCCCTTCGTTCTCTCCTTCTTCTACTTCGTCCTCTTTCCGGGCACGGCCTTCGGCAACGCCTTCTACACCGTCCACAAGATCTTCCTCGTCGCCTGGCCGCTCCTCGCCGTGCCCCTGATCCTGCGCGAGCCGATGGTCGACCGGACGCGGCCGAAGCGCCATCTCGCCTCGCTCCTGCCGGGGATCCTCTTCGGCGTGCTGGTGGTCGGGCTGCTCTTCCTCCTCCTCCACGTCTCGCCCCTGGCGGCGGTCTTCAAGGCGAACCAGGGTCGCATCGCGCAGCGGATCCACGATCTCGGAGTGGCGGGGAACTTCCTCGCCTTCGCCCTCTTCCTCTCCTTCATCCACGCCGCGATGGAGGAGTTCTACTGGCGCTGGTTCGCCTTCGGCCAGGCGAAGCGGC
>CAYSZN010000435.1:0-1443 GCA_964435425.1 uncultured Akkermansia sp.
CCCGCTACCTGCCGGACTTCTACGAGTTCTGGAAAGTCCTCAACCAGCACAAGGTCAACTTCGTTTCCGCCACGCAGAGCTTCGACACCGGCACCCCGATGGGGATGCTCATGCTCAACATGCTGCTCTCCTTCGGCCAGTTCGAGCGGGAGATGGTCGCCGAGCGCGTCTCCCACAAGATCGCGGAGCGCGCCAAGAAAGGCTTGTGGAACGGCGGTTGGGCACCCATGGGCTATGCCCACGATCCCGTCACCAAACAGATTCATCCCGATCCTGCGGAGGCTCCCGTCGCCCGCCGTGTCTTCGAGTTGAGCAAGGAGCTACGCAGCGCCGCGAAAGTGGCCAAAGCCTTGAACGCCGATGGGTTGCGCACCCCCGAGCGGACCGTGCAAAGCCGCCGGGGAAATGAAATGGTCGTGGGCGGCAAGCGGTTTATCCCGAACAAGATCAAGGTCATCGTCACCAACCCCATCTACAAAGGGATCGTCCATCACAACGGGGAGGACTATCCCGGCGAGCACGAGGCGCTGGTGAGCGAAAAACTCTGGCAGGAGGCCAATGACGCGCTCAGCGGCAAAGCGCAAAAGCGTCAACGGGCCGTGCTGGACCGCAACACGCACCAGACGTTGCTGAAGGGCATCATCCACTGCGGGGAATGTGGTCACCGTCTCACGCCCAAACCGGGCGGCAAGAAGGACCGGGACGGCAAGCCCTACCTTTACTACACCTGCAACAACGTCAGCAAAGACGGCAAGGCGGCGACCTGCTCCCTTCGCAATGTCCCCGCACGGGCGATGGACGATTTCGTGATCCAAATCCTCGGCGAGATCGGCCGTCGGCCTGAAATCATCAAGGCGGCGGTCTCCACCTCCAATGAGGAAAAGAGCCGGTCGCTACGCCCGCTGAAATCGAGGCTGGCCCAGCTTCAGCGCCAGCACACCGGTATGGGCGAAGAGCTTCAGCGCTATCTCTCCTTGGCGCGGAAGACCGATTCCGAGCACTTCGGGCGGGAGACCCTCGCGGCGGCGGAGGACTTGGCCAAGCAGAAGCACGAGTTGGAGCGGGAGATCGAGAAGGTGAAGATCGACATCGCGTATCGTGAGCGGGCGGTGACGGACGAGCACCTCGTGGCGAAGAACCTCTTGGACTTCGAGAAGACCATCGCCAGCGTTTCCTTCGACGAGCAATGCGAGCTTTTGCGTCTCCTGCTGCGCGAAGTCCGAGTTAACCGGATCGACCCGGAGAAGGACCCGATTCCCTCGAATCCGCACACGTGGAGCACCCAAATACGAACCCAGTGGTTCGCGGTGAACTTGGACCTTTACGCAGGCGATTTATTTTCAAGGAGTTACGAGAATCCTACTTCGGGTTCGCACTCGACTCAAAATGGCGGAGGGGGTGGGATTCGAACCCACGGACGGTTTCCCGTCGGCGGTTTTCAAG
>CAYSZN010000435.1:1453-2773 GCA_964435425.1 uncultured Akkermansia sp.
CACTCGACCACCCCTCCTGAGATGGCGGACCGACTCGGGTGGAGTCGGGGAGGGCCAGTCTACACCCCATCTCCGCTGCGTTCAATCGCGAGACTCGATCTTTCATGCTCGCGAATCGAGCTGGAAGACCTGGCCGGAGAGGTGGTCGAAGGTGGTGAGGAGACGAATGAAGCGGGCGGCGTCCTCCACGGTGTTGAAGCGCCCGAGGCTGTGCCGCGCTAGGGCGGCGGCGCGGGCTTCGTCCGGGAGGCCGGCGGTCATGCGGGTTTCGAGAAAGCCGGGAAGGACACAGTTCACGCGGAGGTTCCTCGGTCCCAGCTCCTTTGCGAGGCTTTTGGTGAGGCCGATCAGGCCGGCTTTGCTCGCGGCGTAGGCGGCTTGGCCGATGGGAGGATGGAGGGCGGAGTAGGAGCCGATCTGCACGATATGCCCGTTGCACCGCTTCATCATGGTCCGGGCGGCGGCGCGGGAGCAGAGGAAGGCACCCTTGAGATTGGTGTCGAGGACGTCGTCCCAGGCTTCGGGGGCCAGCCGGGCGAAGAGGTGGTCTCCGGTGATGCCGGCGTTGTTGACGAGCACGTCGATGCGGTCGAAGGCGGCAAAGTAGTCCGCGACGGAGGTGGCGGAGCGCACGTCGAGTTCGCTGCGGCCAGGTCGAAGGACCTCGGCCCCGAAGGCTTGGAACTCCTCCGCGAGGGCGGTGGCGAGAACGCCTTGGCCTCCGGTGAGGATGATGCGGAGCGCGTTCACCGAAGTCGGGCGGACACGGGGCCGGAGCGCAGGGCGGGCGGGATGGCCAAGGGAGGTCTTAATGTCTCAGGGCACCTGCGGGGCAGGGACGGCGGGGGCGGAGTCGGATTCGGCGGGGCTGGTGGAACCGGGATCGACGACGACGGCGTGGGGTTCGTACTTGATCGTCGAGCGGCTGAGCTGGCCCACATATTTGATCGCTTCGTTCAGGGGAATGTTGCGGAGAGAGAGGGTGATGAGGGTTCCGGTACGCTGTTCGGGCGTGCCTTTGTAGATGAAGTTGACCACGGTCTCGCCTTTGGAGATTTCCTGGGCGCGGGCGGCGAGATAGTCGAGAACGTCGCCGACGGGGGCGTCAGCAAAGGCGATCTCGGGAATGACAAGGCGGGCGAGGCGGCCTTCTAGATCGTTCTTCGGACCGAGGTTCTGGGCGATC
This sequence comes from uncultured Akkermansia sp., assembly GCA_964435425.1. Lineage (GTDB taxonomy): Bacteria > Verrucomicrobiota > Verrucomicrobiia > Verrucomicrobiales > DEV007 > Arctic95D-9. The sequence goes on from CAYSZN010000435.1 coordinate 2,640, forward strand.
GCATTCTTGCACTTCTGCGCGTAGCTGCGGGCGTAGACGAAATCGGGCTTGGCTTGGAGAACTTCCTCGAAGAGGAGCAGCGCCTCGTCGAACTTGCCCTGGTTGAAGAGGAGGACGCCTTGGTTGTACTTGTT
>CAYSZN010000435.1:2873-3955 GCA_964435425.1 uncultured Akkermansia sp.
CGAGGGCGAAGGCGGCGAGGGCGAGGAGAGCGGCGAAGGACGGTTTCATGGGCTCGGGACACGGGATGGGGGTTCGGGGGGCTCCGCCCGGCTTGCTCCTTGCGGCCTTGGAAGGAGGCGAACGGTGCTCCACATGATGGGAAGCTATCAAAATTGCTAAGAGATGTAAACGCAAATGCGTTATGAGGCAGATCGCTTTGGCGATACCGGCGACAGGAAGGGAGGGGTTTTTATAAAAAATGAGAAAATCTTCCATTGTGCGCCGGTTTTGAGTAAAAATTTAGCTACCGTCGGTGGACTTGACCCTCGCGAGGCCTTAACGGTAAGCTCCGGTTTCCTTTCCAGACGATCCATGGCCGATCCCATCCGAGTTCCAAGCCGAGCCACCCGCTGGTCTGTCCTGCCCATCGCGCTGATGGCTGCGCTTGGTGCCAGCCTCCTCGCCCAAGCGCCCGAGGCGGGCTATCCGGTCGATCCGGTGGCGGCGGCGGGCATGACCTCCGGCCTGCCGAACGGGATCACGAGCCGCCAGGTCGAGATGATGCAGGTCCGCACGTCCGCCCAAGGGGCGCAGGGGGATGCGGCGGCGGCGCTGATGGCGCGCAGCGCCGACCAGTCGATCGAGGAGCGGAACCGCGATGCCGCGCTCCAGACCGCCCGCACGAACAAGGCGATCAAGGACGCGATGCGAAACCGGCTCCGCTTCGAGGATGCGGCGGCGCAGCACAACAAGGTGTCGGCGAACGACATGTCCACCTGGCAGCAGAACGGCGGGGTCCGTGTCGAGCGGAATGTCCCCGATGCCTTCATCACTTCCTTGATCGCGGAGGAGGAGCAGGCCGCGGCCCGCGCCGCCGCGAGCGGAGGGAGAAAGCGCTTCTCCCTGTTCGGCGGCGACGACGAGCCGTCCGACGGCGGCAGTATCCTCAGTGCGATCCGTCCGCCGCGGCTGCCTTTCATGGGCGGCGGGGGAGGGGACGCGCCGGTGACGGCGTCGGCACCGGCTCCCGCTCCGAGTGACAACAGCGAGCCGGTCTTTGCCCAGAATGCGTCCTCGCCTCGCTCCTCGGCACCCGAGGCTG
>CAYSZN010000436.1:0-3950 GCA_964435425.1 uncultured Akkermansia sp.
TGACCGCTCCGAGGGCAGCGCAAGTCCGGGAGACGGCCCTTCGGTACCATGGTGGCTGCGCGAGAAGTTCTATCGGAATCTGATCGAGGCGGCGAAAACGGATCGTGCCCTGACGATTGTCTCGAGCCATGAACCCGGGATCGACATTTCCAAGATCGCGGCATGCCGCGAGGCCGATGTGGTCCATCTGCATTGGGTGAGCTGGTTTCTGGATCCCGTGGGCATTCGCCGCCTTCACCTGATGGGAAAGCGGATTGTCTGGACGTTGCACGACGAGAGACCCTTTACGGGCGGTTGCCACTACACGGCGGGCTGCGGAGGATTCCGGCAGGGATGCGAGTCATGTCCGCAGCTCGATGCGTCCATGTCGTGGCTGCCGGGCATTCAGTTGTCGCAGACCTTGGAGCAGTTGGCGGATGTTCCGATCCAGTTTGTGGCGCCAAGCCGATGGCTGGGCGACCAGGCAAGAGCCTCGCGCCTCCTCGCGGAGGGCCGTGGCAGGGTCGAGGTGATTCCCTACAGCCTCTGCCTGGATACCTTCCGGCCAGTTGCCTCCGAGGAGGAGCGGAAGGCTCTCAGGGAGCGCCACGGATTGCCTCTGGACGCCGTCTGCATCGTGGCCGGAAGCGTGGACTGGGCGGAGACACGGAAAGGGGGGCGCTTGCTGCAGGCCGCCTTGGAGAGGATGGGGGGGCTCCACCGGAAAGCGTCGGCAGACGTGGAGTTTTGCCTTGTCACCTATGGAAGAGCGGGCACGGATGTTCCAGGGATGCCGGTCCGGAACGTGGGCATCGTGGACGGGGAGGAGGCAATGGCGGATCTCCTGAAATGCTGCGATCTCTATGTCACGATGACCAAGGAGGACAATCTTCCGAATACGGTGGTCGAGTCCCTGGCGTGCGGTGTCCCCGTCGTGGCAACCCGTGTTGGGGGAATTCCGGACATGGTGACCGACTCCGTGAATGGCCGGCTGGTCCCGAGAGATGACATCGATGCCATGGCCGAGGTGCTTCTGGCATCCGTCGTCGACTGCGACGCGCGGGCAAGATGGGGCAGGGAGGCCAGGCTGCAGGCGGAGCGCATGTTCCAGCCGGCGAAGCAGGCATCGGCCTATGAGGCGCTCTACCGGAGTCTGTTGAATGGTCCTCTCGAAGGTGGGCGTGCGTCGGGTTCCGTTCGGACGCATTCATCGGGAGCGAAGGATGCGGAAAGCACTGGTGAGGAAGAGAATCGGGAAAGGGGGCTTCCGATGGAGGCGCTTCATGCGGCAATGGCCGCATGGGCCCGTTCCGAGCTTCAGGTGGAGAAACTCGGACGCGAATGGAAATCCCTGAAGGAAAGATGTGCCGAGCAGAAGGTGGAGATCAAACGATACAGGCAGGAGCTTCAGACGATCAAGAAATCGCTGGCGTATCGTCTTTGCAAGAAGCTGATGGCAAGTATGGGCCGTCTGAAAGCGGCGGCTGGCATGTCCAAGGGACAGGGCGATGATCGGTAATAGCGCTGTCTGGCCCGGTTGGATACAGACTGAAAAGCTACGAAAAGCGGTTTTGGGATCATGGGGATCAGTGTGCCCTTCATCCCTTTGGAAGCTGGCCTCGCCTTGGAAGGGCGAAAGCCTCGGAAAGCAAACAAACACTGGACGACGAGCGAAGCGCATCCAATGATCGATCAAACCTACTACATCGCCGGCCATCGGGGCATGGTTGGCGGCGCCCTGCACCGTGCCTTGCAGAAGGCGGGATGCGGGCGGATCCTCACCGCAACGAGCGCGGAGCTGGACCTGCGGGACCAGCGGGCGACCTCCGGATTCGTGGCGGCGAACAAGCCGGACGTGGTCCTCATCGCCGCCGCCAAAGTCGGGGGGATCTACGCGAACGACACCTACCCTGCGGATTTCATCTACGACAACCTCATGATCGCCGCGAACTTGATCCACGCGGCCCACGAGTCAGGCGTCGGCAGGGTGCTCTTTCTGGGCAGCTCCTGCATCTATCCGAAATTCGCGGAGCAGCCGATCCGGGAGGATTCGCTGCTCTCGGGTGCGCTGGAGCCCACGAACGAGGCCTACGCCATTGCCAAGATCGCCGGACTGAAGCTCTGCGAGTTCTACCGGAGCCAGCATGGTCGGCTCTTTCATTCCGCGATGCCCTGCAATCTCTACGGAGTCGGCGACAACTATCATCCTGAGAATTCGCATGTCATCCCGGCCTTGATCCGCCGTTTCCACGAGGCGAAGGAGAGTGGGGCCGAGTCCGTTACGATCTGGGGCAGCGGCACGCCGCGCCGGGAATTTCTCTTCGCCGACGATCTGGCCGAAGCCTGCCTCCACCTGCTTGCGCTGGAGGAGCCGCCGTCCCTTGTGAATGTGGGAGCGGGCGAGGATCTGACGATCCGGGAGATCGCAGCGCTCGTGGCGGAGACGGTTGGATTCCAAGGGGAGATCAAGAACGACCTCTCGAAGCCGGACGGCACGCCGAGGAAACTGATGGACTCCTCCTTGATCGAGTCGCTGGGGTGGAAGGCTTCCACAAGCCTCCGAGAAGGACTGCACGCGGCCTATTCGGATTTCCTCGTCCGGGAAGCGAGACGCTAGTGGTTCATTCCAGCAAGAATGACGGGCGGGACGTGGAGAACGCGCCAGCACTGTAGCCGCGTCCATCGGGCGCGGAACGGGCGTCCTTTCGACGTCCGACCGAGGCCAATGGCCTCGGCTACAAGGCTCCGCCTTCGATGATCCTACCCATCAGCTTTGCTGCAATGAACCACTAGGTTGATTGCGGCGGCAGCCACACGGAAGACATCGGAGCGGGTTGTGCATTGGATTGGATCCAAGTGATGAGCAAGGGGCCATCGTCGGTAGCCAGAACTTCCCGGGAAGCGGTTGGCGTCCTGCCTTCAAGAATTTGGTGGAGGGGGGCACGTGCTCTATGGAGAGGACTCAAAAAAGGGGAGAAGGCCACGCTTTTGCTTGGGATGCTCCTGCCCGTGATGGAGAAATTGGCCAAGCTGGGGTCCTTGGGAATGGCGATGAAGGCGGTGGGCCATAGCGTCCGGGGTGCGCTTAGCCAGCAAGTCAGGATCGAGCTTTGCCTGGCCATTCTTCTTGCGTTTGGGCTGGCCTCGCTAATCCAGTTGCTCGCGGAAAAGGTGAGGATGCGTCTGAGAAGATTGATTCTGCAGACGACGGAGAGATGCCAGGCGAGTCTCTTCGCGGCGGCAAGCGACGATTTTCAGGGTTTGCAGAGGAAGGCGGCTCGCAAGCGAAAGAAGCGGGAACGAACCTTCTTGAAATCCGGATGTGTAGGAATCCAGTCGCTGGTCGATTTCTTTTCTGCGGCATTGATTGTGATGATTCTGCTGTGTGTGGTGGTCTGGTTCAACCTCACCGTTGGTGTCATCATGATGGTTTCCGGAGCCATGGCCCTGTTTGTGCTTCGGTCCAGAACTCGGGGGAGGAAGGAGATGCCGGAGGAAGGCGATGAAACGAGGGAGCAATCGAGGTGGGAGGGCGTCGAGAGGTCGGCCGATGCAGGGGATGACCCCGAATCGGCTGCAGACGATTCGGAAGTTCCGATCTCTCTCGACAAACTGGACGAGTTGGAGCGTAAATCCAACCGGGAGGGAAAAATCGCCATTTCGGCCAATCTGGGGATCGCGGCCCTGATGGCGGCAAGCTTCTATCTGGTCTCGGAGCAGGGGGCCATCGACGAGAAAAAGGCGGTGTGGATCTTTGTCTTCATTCTGGGGCTTCGCTTGGCGATGATCCAGGGGAAGGCGGCGATCAGCAAGTGGGGGCGGGCGCTTTCGGAGAAAAGGGGGCTCCTGATGGTCGCGAGAGGGGCGTTGGCCTTTGCCGAGTCCGGGGGAGGGCCGCAAGCCCCGTCTGTGCCATCGGCGGGTTCGCCGACGGCGCGAGTGGCGGGGAAGGACACCCCGTGAAGTCCGTG
>CAYSZN010000437.1:0-3950 GCA_964435425.1 uncultured Akkermansia sp.
CGAGCTTCGGATTTCGGATTTTTTAGCGGCTGCAAAGCCGCCCAAGCGCCAGCGCATTCATCGCCGCTTTCGGCACGAGCGAGGCAGTGTCCAGATATTCGGGCAGTTTCGATCCATCGGCGGTGCGCTCCGAGCAATGAGCGTTGCCGCCTGCGGGGCCGAGTCCGTCGAGGGTGGGGCCGAGGAGGCCGAGATGGTTCGCGTCGCTGAGGCCTCCGCGCGGCACGGGGATGGCGGCGAGGCCGAGCGCGGCCGCGGCCTCGCGCCAGTGGGCGAAGAGGGCGGCGGTGCCGTCGCCGCCGGGCCAGGGCGGGGTGTGTCCGGTGAGGGTCGCGGTGAGCGTGGCTCCGTTTGCGGCGGTGCCGGCGAGCGAGGCGAAGAAGGCGTCGGCCTTCGCGAGCGAGGCGGGCTCGGTGGCGCGGCACTCCCATTCGGCGAAGGCCTCGTGGGGAACGCGGTTCACCACCGTGCCGCCGTCGATGCGGCCGATGTTCACGGTGCGGTCCTCGGTGGCGTCGGTGAGCGCGGCGACGCCGGGCAGGACGGCGGCCAGGGCGTCGATGGCGTTGATGCCCTCGTGGTGCTTGCTCCCGGCGTGGGCGGCTTTCCCTTCGGCGTCGAGGCGCCAGGTGCTGCGTCCCTTGCGCGAGACGACGAGGTGCCAGCCGCTCTCGTCGACGGGGCCGCCTTCGTAGACGAGCACGGCGCGGGCCCTGCCGCCGCAGATCCGGGCAGTGGCCTGTCCGAAGTCGTCGCCGGTCACCTCCTCGGCGGCGTTGGCGGCGACGAGCCACGAGGTCCGTGCGAAGACCTCGGGAACCTGCTCCTTCAGAATCTGCAGGATCAGCCAGATCAGGGCCGTGCCACCCTTGTTGTCGATCGTGCCCGGCCCGTAGATCCGGCCTTCGGTGGGACGCTCGTCCCAGCGGAAGCCGTTCGCCTCCTCCTCTTCTGGCGGGAAGACGGTGTCGGAGTGGGTCACGAGGACGATGAAATCGCCTTCTCCCGCCTTGGAGAGAAAGAGATGGGGCCCCGTCCCGGGGCGTTCGCAGGGGACAAACTCGGCGGAGAATCCGAGCGGGGCGAAGGCCGTGGCCGTGATCCCCGCGACTTCGGCGACGCCGGAGGCATTTGCGGTGAAGCTGTTCACCCCGACCAGTTCGCGGAGCAAGTCGAGGGTGGCGGGGAGATGCCGTTCGGCGGTGGCGAGGAAGGGGACGGGGTTCATCGGGGGGCGGCTCCGATGCCGGCGCGGTTGGGCATCACGAGGGAACCGTCGTCAGCATACTCGATGCCTGCGTAGTCGTCGTTCGAGATATGGAGATGGCCGTCGAGATCGATCCAGTCGGCCCAGGGCGCGAGGTGGGCGGCGGCGGTGGTGCCGAGGCTGCTTTCGATCATGCAGCCGAGGAGGACGCCGAGGCCGTGCTCGCGGGCCACGGAAATCGTCTCGACGGCGCCGTCGAAGCTGCCGCATTTGAGCAGCTTCACGTTCACCCCGTCGAGATGGGCGGCGAGCGGCGCGATGTCCGCCGCTGTCTGGATGCTCTCGTCGGCGTAGAGCGGCGGAGCCTGCTCGGGCAGCTCGCCACGCAGGATACGCCAGGCCTCGGCGGGATGGCGGTGGTGGATGGGCTGCTCGACGAGAGTGGGGTGGTAGTCCATCAGCTTCGTGATCATCATGGGTGCTTCGCTGGGATCCCATCCGCCGTTCACGTCGAGGATCAGCTCCGCCTCCGGCGCGGCGCGGCGGGCGACCGCGACGATGGCGAGGTCGAGCCCGAGATCGCCGGAGCCGAGCTTGAGCTTCAGGACGCGGAACTGCCTCGAGATCGTCGCGACGTTCCCGGCGAAGCTCTCCAGATCCTCGGGAATCCCGAGGGAGCGGCAGCCAGGCGGGATGAAGTCGGTGGGGGCTCCGAGCTTCTCCTGCGCCCAGGCCGACAGCGGACGCCAGGCGGCGCGGGCGGCGGTCTCGTGCTCGATCAGGTTGATGGCGAGGCGCAAGGTACGCGGCAGCTTCCCGTCGAGCTCGCCTCGGTCGAGCAGGGCGAGGGCCTCTGCGGGATCGTCGCCGTAGTAGGGGACGAAGGGAGCCTCGGTCACGAGCCCCTCGCGGTGCAGCCGCAGCACCGTGCGCGTCGTCGAGGCCCCATGGGCGATGCGGAAGGGTTCGACGAGCTGCAGGGTGTGGAGCGTGGCGTGCATGGAGGAGGGATAGTAAAAAGTGGAAGGGGAAAGGCAAGGATACTCTTGCTCATGCCCATCTCCTACTCATCCTCCTGCTCTTGCACTCCGCCGATTTGAGTAGGAGTAGGAGCATGAGTAGGGGCAAGCCGCCGATCGTCCCATTGCGCCCACCGCGGCATGGGCTTATTTTTGCTGCTCCATCCATGTCCCGTCTCCTTCTTTCCCTCCCCATTGTCCTCTTCCTCGTCTCCTGCGTCACGGACACCCGCCACCTTGTCGAGGTTTCGGTGCCCGAGCAGCGCATGGTGGTCTACCGCGACGGCGTGCGCATCCGCGAGTATCCCGTCTCGACCTCGAAGTTCGGCCTCGGGGACGACAAGGGCAGCAACCAGACACCGCTCGGAGCCTTCCGTATCGCGAAGAAGATCGGCAAGGATGAGCCCGCCGGAGCGGTCTTCAAATCGAGGAAGCCCACCGGCGAGGTGCTGCCGCCCGATGCTCCGGGCCGAGATCCCATCGTCACTCGCATCCTCTGGCTGAAGGGGCTCGAGCCCCACAACGCGAACGCCTACCAGCGCTACATCTACATCCACGGCACGCCGGAGGAGCGCACCATCGGCACGCCGGCCAGCTACGGCTGCGTCCGCATGAAGTCCTCCGATGTCATCGACCTCTTCGAGATCGTCGGCAACGGTGCGAGCGTCCGCATCGCGAACGAGCCGCTGCGGCGGGAGGCAGTCGGCGTTCCCGCCCCGTAGCGGAACCGGCGACGGTTCCTCCGCGTGGCCAAAGGAGCTCAGGTGAGATTCGAAGTGGACAGAGCAGGGATTTCGAGGCGGCCGCCTTGGATCCGCGCCTCCGCTCCGAAGGGGATGGCCTCGTTCTCGTCGATGTGTCCGGCGGGAAATCCCGTCAGCACGGGGAAGGTCGCGTCGCCGAAGTGTCCGGCGAGCACTTCCTCGACCGAGACGCCGTCGGGGCCGGGCTCGCCTTCGGTGAAGGCCCCGATCACGAGCCCGGCGAGTCCCTGGAAGAACCCCGCCTGCTTCATGGAGGTGAGGATGCGGTCGATGCGGTAGGGGCGCTCGCCGACATCTTCGATGAAGAGGATGCGGCCTAGGAGATCGGGCTGGGAGGGGGTGCCGAGAAGCGCGCCGAGCACGGCGAGATTGCCTCCCGTCAGGACGCCTTCGCCCGTTCCCTCGACAAGGGGGCATAGCTCCCAGGCCCGGGCCTTTCCGGGGTGCTCGACGGTGTCGATCCAGCGCTCGCGCACCGTCTCCGAGGCTCGTCCCAGGGCGGCGACCATGGGAGCGTGGACCGCGCGCACGCCGGCCTGAGTCCAGAGCGCATGAAGGGCGGTGATGTCGCTGAAGCCGACGACCATCTTGTTCGCCTCGCGCACGAGGCCGGGGGCGAGGCCGGGCAGGAGCCGGGTGGTCCCGAATCCGCCCCGGGCGCAGACGATGGCGTCGATGGTGGGATCGGCGAGGGCGTCGAGCAGCTCTCCAAGTCGGCGCATGTCGTCTCCGGCGAGGTAGCCGACTCTGGAAAGGATGTCGGGACGATGGACGACCTCGTAGCGCTCCCGCAACCACGCGATGCCTGCGTGGAAGGCTTCCTCGTCGAAAGGCCCGGCAGGCGCGACGATGGCGAGGCGCGAGCCGGGCTGGACGGTGCGGGGGGGAGGGTTAGGGGTCACGGGTTGCAGGTCACGGGTGGTCTCCTACTCTTTACTCTTGCTCCTTACTCTTACTCCC
>CAYSZN010000438.1:0-3950 GCA_964435425.1 uncultured Akkermansia sp.
CTATCTGGACTCCGGCCTCGCGTCGGAGGAGGAGAAGGCCGCAATGGTGGCCAAGATCGAATCGGTGGCGGATGCGCTCGCGGCCAGCGGATGGCGCATGCCCTGCGACACTGGGGCGCCCAGCCCTTATCGGGGGACCTTCGCGGGGGACGGCTGGGAGTTCGCGCCCCGTCTCCTCTTCCTGATGAAGTGGCTCCATCTCCTGACCGGGAAGGAGGTCTGGGCGGAACGATATCGGACGGCCTTGCATGAACAGGGTCAGGTCAGCGGCATGACCCGGTTGGAAATCTGCAAACGCGGCATGTTGTTCGAGCACGAGAGGCGGCATTCCTGGACCTGCGCCTCCGGGGTGATCGGCTTGCGCGGGCTGTGGGAACTGGAGACCGATCCCGAGTTGAAAGCGGCCTACGCCGCAGGGTTGAAAGCCGGTGCCGAGTTGGCCCTGACGAGCCTGTTCCTGCATGCGGAATTCGATCCGGTGGCGCAGCAAGCCTTCCATGCCGATTGGCGCATCCTCAACGAATGGTGGAAGCCGCAGGCGTCGGAGCAGGAGTCGGTGGACGTGGCGCAGGTCCAGTCCAAGGAGCTGGGCAAGCGGTCGCCGAGGCGCTACCGGGAGTTCGCCTTCGTCCGGGAGCCCGCCTACGCGGCGTGGCTGGTCACCCTCTGTCCCGACACGGACTTCGTGCGACAGCATCGCGCGGAGATCGAGAAGGTGATCGCGCATTACGACTACAGCCAGCTTTACTATTCCCAGTTCTTCCCGGTCGAGGCCGCTTGGCATCGTCTTCAGGAAGGCGAGTGAAGGGGATGCCTCAATCAAGGGCGGCGGAAGCGGCGGGTTCCTGCGGCAAGCTACAGAAGATGCCGTCTTCCCACTCACGCGGCCGCCTCCTTTCCCGCTGCCAATGCCTCGGCCAGGATCTTCCGCGGGGTCACGCATGTCCCAACCGATCAAACTGGGGAAAGCGATGGATTTCCAGAGTTCAAGAGCCTATCGGATTCAGTCCGAACACAGCGGATGGTGTTTCGACGGGATCGGTTCCGGTCTTTTCTCGATGATTCGATTTGGGCAACGGCCCGATGTGGCATGAAACGCGTCATGATTCCGGAAAAATAGCCCGCCAACCGCACTTTCGTACCAACTCCGAAACAGATCTGGATGATTGCGGAGCGAAGCCGGATCCGATCTGGCATCGCCGCCAGGCCGCCCGGTCCGACGCAGCGGCTCGCCGGGACGGTTTGCCCCACCCGGCGGGCGCCGGATTTCCAGATCGGCTGCATTGAACTGCCCGACTGGAACCCATCGAATCGACCAAACTTGTTTCAGATTGGGTATCAATTTCCAGTCAATATCCCGGAGCCCGCTTGCCATCCCGCTTCTCCGGATCGACGATGCGGAGGTGCAGGCGCGGCGGGACCGGGCCTCCGGCGGATTCGACCTTCAGATCGTACACCCCCGCACTCTCCGGCGTGAAGCGGAAGCTCGCCTCCCGCCAGGTCCGTCCGGCTGCGTTGCGGCCCGATTTGGCGACGACGGGATGCTCGGTGTCCGTCGCGATGAGGGGGGATTCCCCGGCCTTGCCGAAGCGCACGCGCAGCGTCACGGGGTGGCGGGCGCTTTCGATCCCCCGGACGAAGGGGCGGACCATGAGGCGGTGCTCGACGCCGGGATGCTCGACGGGGAAGGCCCAGAGGCTTCCTTCGTTCTTCTCCCATCGGTCGGCGAACTCGAAGAGGGTTTCGTTGCGGAGCCGGGCGTCGGCGAAATAGACGTAGAGGGCGGTTGCGACGGTGAGCGCGGTCATGAGCCGGCGCACGACGAGTCGTTTCCGGGGGCTCCAATGGTCGTGGCGGCGGGCTCCCCAGTCGATGAACCAAGCCGCCGCCGCGACGATGCCGGCCATGGCGAGGGCGAAGACGAGGCTGGTGGGATTCATCGCGGGAGGGAGGGCGGAGAGACCCGGATGACGGCGGCGAAGCGAGTCTGCGGCCCTGTTTCGGTCAGGACGACGGAGCCACCGCACAGCCGTCCCGAGGCGTCGAGCTCGGGCGCGTCGTCTTCGGGGCGGAGATCCTCCTTCTTGACAAGGACGAAGGCGAGATCCTTTCCCGGCGCGATGCGGCGTCTCAGCTCGAGGGCGACGAGTCCCATGGTGTGCCGGGGATTCACCTCGCAGATGGCCCGCAGGGCGAGGGTGCCGTCGGCCTGGCGGTGGACATAGGCGTCGATGCCGAGGGGGCCTTCGTAGCCGCGGCTCCCGGCCCATGTGGCGAGGTCGGCGGCGAGGGGACCGTCGTCGGCGTAGAGGGGGAGGCATTCGCCCATGAGGAAGCGGGCCAGCCCGGTGTCGAGCTCCTTGCAGAACTTGCCCCGGCAGAGGCTGCCGCGGTATCCGCCCTGTCCCCGCACGATCTGCTCGACGAAGCCGACGAAACGGATTTGCCCGTTCTCCAGGCGATACTGCACGGAGAAGTCGAAGACCCGTTCATGCCTCGGCTCGAGGAGGATGCCGCCCTCGCGCAGGACGGCGTCGGAGAAGGGGCGGCTGGCGTGGGCGGCGAGCTCCTCCTCGCGGAGCGGGACGAGGCCCGAGCCGGCGGTGGAGAAAGCCCGCTTCATCAGGAATTCGCGGTGTCCGTCGGCGCGGAGCTGGGCCGCGGCGGCGAGGAGGTCGGTGGGATCGGTGCAGGGAAAGGAGGGCGCCATCCAGCGGGTCAGGCCGCGGACCTGCTCGATCTTGGAGAAGAGCCCGCGCAGTTCTCGGTTCCAAGGCGGTAGTTCGAGATTCTCGCGTCCGGGGGAGGCCAAGGACGCCAGTCGCTCGGGCAAGTCGGGGGCGATGGCCCAGGGGCGCAGGGCGTTCCATTTGCGCGAGGCGAGGAGACCGCCGGGATCGACGCGGCCGTCCGGGCGGAGGAGCTCGATCTCGGGCAGGGTGAGGCCGCAAGAGGCGAGCTTCGCGAGATGGGCCTCGGAGGGCGTGCGCCGCAGGAGGAGGACGTCGTCCTTCCGCGCAAGGAAGCCGGCGAGCAGTTCGAGATCCCCGGTGATGGCAAGGCGCTTGGCGTCGGGATGGTAGACGTCGGGCCAGCGCGCGGCGCGGTGCTCGGCTTCGGGATTGAAGAGGAAGACGTTCGGCGTACGGCCTTTGGAGCGTTCGAAGAGGGAGAGGCGGCGGATGTAGTCCTCGTCGAATCCGGCGGCGCGGCGGCCTTCCGCGTTGAAGAGGGTGCGGTTGCCTTTGGCCCGGCTGGGGGAGAGGGGGAAGGGGAGCCGGCGCTTCAGGGCGTGCCAGTCGCTTTCGCCCGGATCCTTCCACTGGCGGAACCAGTGCAGGCCGTAGCCGACATGGGCAATCTCGTCCTCGTAGATGCGCCGGAGGATGGAGGCGGATTTCGGATCTCCCGCCTCGGCCAGCACCTCCGAGTAGTGGCGGGCGTAGTCGAGATTGGCCTGCTCGAAGGTGAGGCTGAGCCGCGAGACGTAGTCGAGCGGGTTTTCCATCGGCGAGACGGCCTCCCAGAAGTAGGGGCTCACCGGATACTGGCCGAACTCGACCCCGCATTCCCGCATTCTCGCGAGGTACCAGCGGGTGTGGCGCTGCTCCTCGCGCAGGGTCGCGGCGAGCCCCCGCCGGAAGGCGGGCGGGGCATCGGGGAACTTCAGGAGGGCGAGCGCCATCAGCTCGGCGGCGAGGAGCTCGTGGTTGGCGAAGAAATGGAGAAGGACGCCGCGCTTCTCCTCGTCGACGAGTCCGGGACGGCTGGGCAGGGAAGGACGGGCGGCCCCATCGGAGGCGAAGCGGAGGGTGTCGGGACGGACGGGAACGAAGCCGCTCCAGTCGGTCCTGACGATCGGTTGAAAATCGCCTGCCTCTTCGGAAAGAGGGCATGGGCGCAGCTTTTCCTCCAGGCTGTCGGAAAGGAGAACCCGCTCGGCGAGTTGG
>CAYSZN010000439.1:0-3946 GCA_964435425.1 uncultured Akkermansia sp.
GCGGCGAGCAGCATGGTCTGGGTGCCGCCGCCGCTCGCGCCGGTGATGGCGAGACGGTCGGGATCGACCTCGGGCAGGGTGAGGACGAAGTCGAGGCCTCGCACGGCGTTCAGGGTTTGCAGGCCCATGATGGATTGCAGGTGCGACTCGGCCTGCGGGCTGTAGAGGCCCCAGTTCTCCGTGGTGTTCATCTCGGGCCGCTGCTTCGCGAAGGTGTGGACGACCTCGCGGGAGAGCTGGATGGCGTCGGAGTCGCTCAGCATGTCCCACTGCCAGACGACGCAGCCCATGCGGGCGAGCTGCACGCAGAGCGCCTGCTGGATGCTGCGGCTGCCGTTTTCGAAACGCTCCGCCCCGATGGCGATCTCGCGGCGCACGGCGAGGGGATCGGAAAGGGCGAGGCGGGCGTCCTGCCAATGCCCGTGGGCGAAGAGGACGGCGGGCGCCTTGCCCTTCGGATTCGTGGGGCGGTAGAGGTTGCCGGTGACGTAGAGTCCGGGGACGCTCTCGAAATAGGCTTTCTCGACGCTGTATCCATCGCGCTCGATCCTGCCGTGAATGACGGCGTTCAGCGGCGTCTTCGTCGGCATGGGCCAGAGTCCCTGCGAGACGAGGATGCGCTGGCGGACCTCTTCCTTGCGGATTTCCCAGGCTTCGAGCGAGGCGGGCGGGTCGAAGGGGAAATAGCCGTTCAGGTCTTTCGGCGGGGCGAGGCGCGCGTCCTCGGCGGCGGAGGGCGGCGTCGCGAGGAACAGGAGGGCGAAGGCGGCGGGAAAAAGGGCGGTTTTCATCTCGTTTCACGGGATCGTGACGGATCGTGAGGAAACTGTAAAGGACGCCGATGCGCCGTTCTTCGAGGGGAAGGGGTGCTTTGACAAGGCGCATTCACGGGCCATCCTTCCCCATGAGGCCACCCTTTCTCGATCCCGGCTTGCTGCCTGCCGCATCGTCCGCGACGGGAAGCTCCACCTTTCGGACGGGGGCGAAGAGACGGAACCGATGAAACGCTGGCTCGTCCATTTTGCCAGGGCCATGGCGGTCGTGGTGGTCTTCGTCGGCGGATTGATGCTGTGGAATCTGCGTCCTCCCGCAGTGTCCGAGCCGCAGCAGTTCGATCCGGTCGGAGCGCCGGAGAATTTCGAGCCCCTCCGTCTGCGGGTCGTGACGTGGAATGTCTGGGGCCTGCGCTGGATCACGCCGCGCCGCGCCGAGAGGATCGCCGCCCTCGCTCGCGAGGTGGCCGCGTTGCGGCCGGATGTCGTCGGATTCCAGGAGGCCTTTCTGCAGGAGGACCGCAAGACGCTCGCGGAGGCCTTGCATCCGCTGGGACTCGAGCACACGCGCTACTACCCGAGCGGACTGGCCGGGAGCGGTCTCTTTCTCGCGAGCCGCTATCCCATCGAGTCCGAGGGCTTCATCCGCTTCGCCGAGAACGGTCGCCCGGAACGGGTCGATCACGGAGACTGGTGGGCGGGCAAGGGTCTTTCGCTCGCCACGGTGAGGCTGCCGGGAGGCGTCCGGCTCTATCTGGGCAACACCCATCTGCACGCGGGCTACCGGGAAAATCCCTACCTCCGCACCCGAGTGGCCCAGGCCAGGCAGCTCGTTCCCTGGGCACTCCGCGTGCGGGACACCGGATGCCCCGCCCTGTGGATGGGCGACTGGAACAACACACCCGGCAACGAGGCGCTGGCGCCCCTGGCGGAGGCGGGAGCCTGGAACCTGCTCACCGGGGACATGGGAGCCATCGACCACATCTTTGGCAGCGGCGAGGGCTGGGAATGGCGGCTCGTCGGGCAGGGCAAGCACAACGGGACGCTGGAGACCGATCCCGGGGTGCCGTGGAGCGACCATGCTGCCCGCTGGGTGGAGGTGGAGCTGAGAAGAGCGGATTCCCCGTGAGGGCGACTGCAAACCACAACCGATCCATCCGGGCGAGTTCATGGAGCGGTTTCGCGCAGTCTCCTGCTGAGATCGGATTCGGAATCCGACTACGGTTCTGGCGACGCAAAATCCTGAATCGGATTGCCGCCCATCCGTCCATCGGGTATCCTTCGTGCGCCGCGACGCCCGAAGCCCCGAACCCGATTCCCCATCCGATCGTGACCACGCCCGACCCCCAGCTTTCCGAACACGCGCCATCGATCGAGCGCGCCCTCGCCCGGGCCGCCGCCGCCGTCACTCCCGAGGAGTTCGCCAGCCTCATCGGCGATCCCGGCCAGACCACGCTGCGGATGGTGATGGAGAGCCTCTCCGGCGACTCCATGTCCGTGTGGATCGCCGACGTCGAGGAGACGAAGCTGGTCGTGACCCATTCGGAGCCCGATCCCGCCTTCGTCGGATGGTCGCAGTCGCTCTCGGAGGGGCTCACCAGCCTCGTCTATGCCTCCGAGCAGTGCCTTTGCGAGAACCAGGTCTACCTCAACGCCCACCATTCGAAGCGGGCCGACGAGGCGATGAAGCAGATCACCGCGGCCCTCATCGCCACGCCCTTCTACTTCGGCGGAAAGGTGCAGGGAGTGATCAGCTGCGTGCAGCTGAAGCAGAGTCTCGACGCCCCCGATCCGCCCGGCTTCACCGCCCGGGGGCTGAACCGCGTGCGCCGGCTCTCCTCCGTTCTGGAGCGCCTCGTGAACTACAAGCTCCTCACCCGGATCCTCGGCTTGCAGATCTAGCTGCCTCCTTTCGCCATGGCCCATGCGTCTCCATTCCACGCCGCCCGGACGAAAGGCTGGCCCGGACTCGAGGAGGTCCGCGAGGCGGCCCGCTCGGGGACGGGCGAGGGCGTGCGCGTGGCCGTGATCGACTCCGGCGTGGAGGCCGGGCATCCCCGTCTCGCGAAGCTGCGCCTGCGCGACTCCGTCGGCTTCGAGGAGGTGGACGGAACCGTGCGCACCATCGACGGTGCCGGGCACGACACCTACGGCCACGGCACCGCCGTCGCCGGGATCGTCCACGAGATCGCGCCTTTCGCCGAGATCGGAAGCTTCCGCGTCATCGACGCCCGCAGCACCTCGCGCACCCACCTGATCTGCGCCGGCGTGCGCGAGGCCCTGGCGCGCGGCTACCATGTGCTGAACTGCAGCTTCGGCTGCCGCGGCCAGGCCAAGTTCATCCTGCCCTACAAGGAATGGGCCGACACGGCCTGGCTGCGGGGCGTCCATGTCGTCGCGGCCTGCAGCAATCTCGACAGCAGCGAGACGGAGTGGCCCTCGCACTTCGCCTCCGTCATCGGCGTCGATCTCGCGGAGACGGACACCGACGATCTCTACTTCCGCCGCGACCACCTCGTCGGATACTCCGCCCGGGGCGAGAACGTCGAAGTCGCCTGGATCGGCGGCGGCATCCAGCGCCAGACCGGGACGAGCTTCGCGGCCCCGCGGGTCGCCGGCATCGCCGCCCGCATCCTCTCGGTCTTCCCGGAGATGCGCCCGCCCATGATGCACGAGGCCCTCTCCTCCATCGCCGAGCCCTGGCATCCCGGCCTCAGCTCCGACTGGTGAGCTTTTTCCTTTTCACGAAGTCCGAACCATCCCATCATCCCCACCACGCCCATCATGAAAATGCCCGCCTCCTTCCTTGGCCCCGTCGACCACCTCCCCGCCGAAGGGAGCGACTTCGCGCCCGCCCGGGGCAGCGATGTCGAAGTCTGCGCCTCGATGTTCGCCGATTCCTCGCTCTGGTTCGACGTCTCCGTCGACGGCGTCACGCTCGTCGCGAATCCGCAGGAGACGGAGCTCTTCCAGCTCTTCACCCTCGAGGTGAACGAGAACGCGGGCGTCGCCCCGGTCTGGTCCGACAAGGCCTACGAGATCTCCCTGCAAGGGCTCTTCCCCGACAGCGCCGCCTTCGGAGCGCTCTCCGATGCCTCCGAGCCGGAGGACTTCGTCCGCCGCTTCCTCGAGGTGCTCGGCTCCTCGCTGAAAAGCAGCGGCCTCGGGGAGCA
>CAYSZN010000440.1:0-3932 GCA_964435425.1 uncultured Akkermansia sp.
CCATTTTAGGTCAAGCCCCGGAGAGGCTCCGGTCGGCGGCGCCTCGGTGTCACCGCATCTCGCCGGCCTTCCTCCCTCCGATTCTTGTCGCTCTTCATCAGGGCAAAGTTCGCCTACTCCAACTAAACATGCCAACACAAGCCCCGCCACCCATGTGCTGTCCTGGTTAACCGTCCGGTTCTCTCCTCGGCACAGGTGATCGACAGGGAGGCCGGATCCGAATTCAGTCAGGCATGCGACGCAGACTGACGATGTCAGGGCAGCATCGCAGGCCCGATCTTCTGTCGCAAGTCTGAAATTCGGGAACTCCGCCACTCCTCCCCCATGCGCCCCAACCCTGTTGACCGCCCGGCCCGACAGGGTTGCGCCTGCTTGCAATCCCCTCCGCCCTCGCCTTTCTTGCCACCGTCCCGCATCCGACGACTGCCCTTGACCAACGCGCTTCCGTCGCTCCTGCTGGCCCTGCTTCTCCTGGCCCACTGCCTCGCCGCGGTCTCGCGCAAGACCGGCTAAGCCCGGCGACAAGTGAACCCGGCGCTATGGAGAGCCAGGCGGTGGCGAAGGCCTCTGGCCTCTGCGACCGCAGCCGGGATCAAGGCCGTTCTTCGGACTTTTCTGCCGTCCGGCGGAAGGTTCGCAGCTTCCGCGCCACACTCCCCTGACGTAGTGGCCCCTGTAGGCATCCGGCCCGGCAGGGTTGCTCCCGCCTGCCATCTCGTCCGCCCTCGCCTTGCTTGCCGCAGCCCCGCACCCGCCCCGGCCTTTCGAACCGGATCCGCGATTGTCCAACCGGCAGGGCGGCGCTACGTTTCCCCCGACGTCGCTCCCTTCCTAATCCCATGACCGATCTCCGTTCGCACTACGAAGCCCATGGCCAAGGCCATGTCTTCGCCCATTTCGACTCCCTCTCTCCGGCAGAGCAGCAAGCCCTGCTCGACCAAGCCACCGCCATCGACCTCGCGGAGGTCGCCTCGCTGCACGAAACGCTCGTAACGGGCGGCGGCGCGAAGGACGAGGACCTGACCGGGGATCTCGAGCCCGCCAACTACATTCCCCTGCCCGGCCACAGCGAGACAGCCAACCCCAGCCTCTGGCGCGAGGCCGCGCTGAAGGGCGAGGCGGCCCTGCGCACCGGGCGCGTCGCGGCCTTCACCGTCGCGGGCGGGCAAGGGACGCGGCTCGGCTTCGACGGCCCCAAGGGCACCTTCGGGGTCACCCCGGTTTTGCAAAAATCCCTCTTCCAGGTCTTCGCCGAGAAGATCCTCGCCGCGAGCCGGGTCTACGGACGCCCCGTGTCCTGGTATCTCATGACCTCGGTGCTGAACCACGAGGAGACGGTCGCCTTCTTCGAGCGCCACCACCACTTCGGCCTCAAGCCCGAACGGGTCCATTTCCTCACGCAGGGATTCATGCCCGCGGTCGATGCCGGGGGCCGCATCCTGATGGCCGACCGGGGCGAGATCGCCCTGAGTCCCGACGGACACGGCGGCGCCCTGCGCGCGCTCGTGCGCTCCGGCGCGATCCGGCGGATGGAGGCCGACGGCGTGGACACGATCAGCTATTTCCAGGTCGACAATCCCCTCGTCCGCTGCCTCGATCCGACCTTCATCGGATTCCACCTCCTCCACGAGTCGGAGCTGTCCTCGAAGATGGTGCCGAAGGCCTATCCCGGCGAGAAGGTCGGCGTCTTCTGCCAGCGCGGCGGCAAGGCTCTCGTCGTCGAATACAGCGACCTACCCGAGTCGCTCGTCGAGGAGACGGGTCCCGACGAGCAGCTCCGCTACCGCTCCGGCAGCATCGCCATCCACCTCTTCAACCGCGACTTCATCGGACGTCTCGGCGGAGGCGGCGACGGGAGCGCCCGTCTCCCCTTCCATCTCGCGCACAAGAAGGTGCCCTTCGTCGACGAGGCCGGCGTCCGCCACGAACCCACGGAGCCGAACGGCTACAAATTCGAGATGTTCGTCTTCGACGCGCTCCCCTTCGCGAAGAATCCCATCATCGTCGAGACGGAGCGGGCCGACGACTTCTCCCCGGTGAAGAACGCCGAGGGCGTCGATTCGCCGCGCACCTGCCGCGACGACCAGCTCCGCCAGTTCGCCCGCTGGGCGCAGGCCGCCGGGATTCCGCTGGAGACCGACGAAACCGGCCTGCCGCCCTTCGCCTTCGAGGTCTCGCCGCTCTTCGCCGACACCGAGACGCGGTTCAAGAAGGCCTGGGAGGCCCTGCCACACAAGCCGGTGCTGACCGGGGGGCTGGTACTGGTCTAGGGAGCGGGGATGTCACGGAGAACGTCGCTCGCTCTTTTCTTTTCCAGCACCCTTCATCAAAACTCAAGATTCGCCCGCCATGTTTGCCGACGCGGGGCGGATCGCGCCGAATCCATGTTCCAAATCCCACGAGTTTCCCAGACCCGCTTGCCCTACCTCCTCCTGGCGGCGGCGCTCTCCGGCTGCGTCACGACGGAACGCCCCGAGGGCGGCGTCGCGCTCCCGGCGCAATGGCAGCACGCCCCCTCCCACGCCGGGGCGCTCGACACGGCGGCGCTGGCGAACTGGTGGAAGCGCTTACGCGATCCGGTGCTCGACCAGCTCGTGGCACGGGCCTTCGAGTCGAACACGGACCTGCGCACGGCAGTGGTGCGGGTGGAGGAATCGCGGGCGCGGCGCGGCGTGACGAAGGCGGCGCTGCTGCCCTCGCTCAACGGATCGTCGGGCGCCCGCCACGGTTGGAGCCGCGACTCCCGGACGGGTGTCGACATCCATTCCCATTCCGAATCCTACTCCGGCTCGCTCGACGCGGGCTGGGAGATCGACTGGTTCGGCAAGCTGCGCAAGGAACTGAAGGCGGCGGACGCCGAGGTCGCGGCGGCGGAGGAAAACCGCCGGGCGATGGAGGTGGCGGTCTCCGCCGAGGTCGCGGATGCCTACGTCGCCCTGCGGGTCGCTGAAACGCAGCTCCGGGTGATCCGGCGCAGCGTGGGCACGAGCGAGGAGACGGCGGAGATGACCCGCTGGCAGGAGCAGGCGGGCGAGGGCACGGCGCTGGCGACACAGCAGGCGCGGGCCAGCCTCGGCCAGTCGCGGGCCTCGATTCCCGGCGTGGAGCAGAGCATCGGGCAGGCGAAGGACCGTATCGCCCTGCTCGTCGGCGTCGCGCCGGGCACGCTGAACGGCCTGCTGGCCAAGGGCGGCGGTATTCCGAAGGCCCCGGCGAAGCTGGCCACGGGCATCCCGGCGGACACGCTGCGGAACCGTCCCGACATCCGCGCGGCGGAGCATTCGCTGATGGCGGCGGCGGCCCGCACCCGCGCGGCGGAGCTGGAGCAGCTTCCCTCGCTGTCGCTCTCCGGATCGGTCGGGCTGGAGGCGTTGACCACGGGCACGATCTTCTCGCCGGAGCTGGCGGCGGTCTCGGCGGCGGGCCAACTGACGGCGCCGATCTTCAACGGCGGCCGCATCCGCGAGACCATTCGTCTCCAGAGCGCCCAGGAGAAGCAGGCGCTGATCGCGTGGGAGGCCTCGGTGCTGGGAGCCCTCTCGGAGGTGGAGGACGCGCTGATCGCGGTGAAGAAGAGCGACGAGCGCCTCGCCCTGCTCGCCGACGCCACCCAGGCCGCCCGCGAGGCCGAGTCCCTCGCCCGATTGAATTTCCAGGCCGGCCAGGTCGATCTGCTCGACGTGCTGGTGGCGCAGCGCACGCTGTTGAACCTGGAGGAATCGCAGGCCATCGCCGAGGGCAACCGCGCCAGCGCCCACATCCAGCTCTACAAGGCCCTCGGCGGCGGCTGGACGCCTTGATCCACGCGACCAGACAGGGTCAAATCGTCCATCGAACCCTCTTTCCTTCTCTTTCCGAACCCGCATGAAACCGAAATCCGAAACTTCCCCCGAGGACCTCGCCACGATTCTGGCGGCGTCGAAATCCGGCCG
>CAYSZN010000441.1:0-3928 GCA_964435425.1 uncultured Akkermansia sp.
GCGAGAGGGTGTTGTCCGCGGCGGCGCGAAGGGCGGCGGCATCCTCGCGCCCGCCGCATTCGATGGGCTTCATCCCCACGGCATCGCGGCCAAGCGCCCGGAGATGGCGGAGCAAGCGGACCGTCGTCCAGGTCTTTCCCACCCCGGTGTCGGTGCCGGCGATGAAGAGGCCCTGATGCTTCATGCTCCGATCTCCTCGCGGATCGCTTCAGCGATGGCGTCGGCCTCGCGGGCGATGAAGGCCTCGTCCCGTCCTTCGACGAGGAGCCGCAACAGGGCCTCGGTGCCGGAATAGCGCAGGAGGACGCGGCCGGAATCGCCGAGGGCCGACTCCAGCGCGGCGACGAGGGACGCGGCGGCGAGACTCTCCAAGGGCGGTTTCTCGCGGACGCGGAGATGGCGCTGCACCTGGGGGAACTTCACCATGGCCCGGCGCAGTTCGCTGAGCGGCTGCCCGCTTTCGCGCATCATCTTCAGCACCTGCACAGCGGCGAGGATGCCGTCGCCTGTGGTGTTGTGGTCGCGGAAGATGAAATGCCCGCTTTGCTCGCCACCGAAATTGCAGTCATGCCGCCGCATCGCCTCGATGACGTAGCGGTCGCCCACGCCGGCGCGCACGACACGGCCGCCCGCGGCGCGCACGGCCTCGTCGAGACCGGCATTGCTCATCACTGTGGCGACGAGGGTTTTGTCCTTGAGCGTTCCGTCGCGGAGCATGGACAGGGCGGCGACGGCCATGATCTCGTCGCCGTCGAGGACGGAGCCCGTCTCGTCGCAGAGGAGGACGCGGTCGGCGTCCCCGTCGTGGGCCACGCCGACATCGGCTCCGGTCTCGCGCACGAGCGCGCCGAGGACGTCGGGATGGGTGCAGCCGCAGTCGAGGTTAATGTTGATCCCGCTGGGGTGGTGGTGGAAGGCCGAGACCTTCGCGCCGAGGGAGCGCAGGATCGCCTCGCTCGTCTCCGAGGCCGCCCCGTTCGCCGCATCGAGTGCGATGTGGAGCCCCCGAAACAGCTCGCGGTCCTCGCCCACGGTCCCACGCACGAAGGCGACGTAGCGGTCCGCCGCATGGGCGAGCGGCGCGATGCGTCCGACCGCGCCGTTGGAGGGCGTCTCGCTGGAGCCGTCGAGCGCGGCCTCGATCTCCAGCTCCAGAGTATCGTCGAGCTTGTAGCCGTCGGGGCCGAAGAACTTGATGCCGTTGTCGTCGAAGGGATTGTGCGAGGCCGAGATCACGGCACCGAAGACCACACCCTCCTCGCGGACGAGCCTCGCCACGGCGGGGGTGGGAACCACGCCGGCAAGACGCACGTCGATGCCCCGCGAGGTCAATCCCGCCGCGAGGGCGGACTCGAGCATGTCGCAGGACTGGCGCGTGTCCTTTCCGATGACGACGACGGGCCAGGCAAAGGTATCTCGGCGGCGGGCCAGGAAGACCGTTGCCGCGGCCTGTCCGAGACGCACGGCGAACTCGGGGGTCAGCGGGTGGGCGTTCGCCTTGGCACGGATGCCGTCGGTGCCAAAGTAGCGTCGGGTGGGGCCGCTCATGCGGGGGGCGGATGCGAGGGTCAGTTCTGTGGGCCGCCGCCGGGCACGGGGACGGAGAGAGGAGCCGGCACCGGGATGGGCGCGGGCAGCAGGGGACCGAGGATGGAGTCCTCCAAAGCTGCTCCCGCGGGAGTCCGGGAAGACGTCGCCGGCGCGGTGCCGGGCACGGGGAAGTCGTGCCTCGTCTCGAGGTTCGACTTGATAAGATACCAGATCGAGAAGGCGATGCAGAGCGAAACGAGCTTCGCCAGCCAGCTCTCGACGAAAAAGCGCTTAATCCTCTGCATCGGCGTCCTCCTCTTCGTCGGGTTCCTGGTTGCTGAGCAGCTCGTTGAGACGGTCCCTCAGTGCCTTGCCCTCGAGATCCCGCTCGAGCTTTCCGTTGATCGCGACGGAGATGGCCCCAGTCTCCTCCGACACGACGAGGGCGATGGCGTCGGACTCCTCGGTGATGCCCATCGCCGCGCGGTGGCGCAGGCCGATGCTCTGGTCGCTGAGCTCTCGCTGGATCAGCGGAAAGACGCAGCCGGCCCCGGCGATGCGCTCGTCGCCCATGCGGACGACCATGCCTCCGTCGTGCAGCGTCGTCCCCTGATGGAAGACGGTGTAGACGAGCTCCGGGGTGAGCAGGCAGTCCATCTTCGTGCCGCTGTCGAGGTATTGCTTCAGGTCGATGCCTCGCTCGATCGCGATGAGGGCGCCGACCCGCTTCCGGGAGAGGGTTTCGACGATTTCAATGAGCAGCTCGACGAAGCGCTGCCTCGTGCGCTCGTTCATCGACGAGAAGATGCGGTGGCTCCCCAGTTCGGCGAGGGCGCGGCGCAGCTCGGGCTGGAAGATGACGACGAGGGCGACGGCGAGGAAGACGGAGACGTATTTCAGGAGCCAGCCGATCACGGTGAGGTCGAGCCGGGTCGAGAGCAGGTGCATCCCGATGTAGAGGGCGACCAGGGCGGTGAAGATGCGCGCGCCGCGCGTCGCGCGGAAGTAGCGATACGTATTGTAGATGATCAACCAGAGGATGATCACCTCGATCGCCTGGCGCCAATGGCGGCCGATGAAATGGATGGTCTCGTCCATGCTTCGGATCCTCCGCGGGCCGAGGCGCACGAAGGAGGGAAGTGTAGCATCGGGTGGCGCATTTGCATCCATCCGGCGAGGGAATTTCGACGCTTTCCACCTGCCTGCAGGCAATGGGTGGACTTGCGGGTCGGGCTGATCTAGGGAACGATATCGAAATCTGAAATCCCAAGCTCGAAATCCTCGATGATCGAGGAGACGATGCCGTGCCGAATGGCGGCCGGTTCCTCGTTAGCACCACCGGAGCGTCCGTGTCCCCAAGCATCCCCTACCCCGCCTCCAGCTCCGCGAGGCGATCCGCCATCTCGGAAGTCTGGAGCGCCTCGATGACCGGCGCGAGCGATCCGGCCACGACCTGGTCGAGATTGTAGAGGGTGAGGTTGACGCGGTGGTCGGTGAGCCGGTTCTGCGGAAAGTTGTAGGTGCGGATCTTCTCCTCGCGCCCGCCCGATCCGATCAGGCTGCGGCGATGGGCGGAGTATCGCTCGGCCTCCTCCCGCACCTTCGCCTCGAGCAGCTTCGACCGCAGGATCTGCAGGGCCCGCTCCTTGTTCTTGCCCTGGCTGCGGCCCTCCTGGCACTTCACCATGATGCCGGTGGGCAGGTGCGTCACCTGCACGGCGGAGTCGGTCGTGTTGACGTGCTGTCCCCCCGGACCGCCCGAGCGCGTCGTCTGGATGTGCAGATCCTCCGGCTTCAGCTCGACATCGACCTCCTCCGCCTCAGGCAGCACCGCCACGGTCGCGGTGGAGGTGTGGATGCGACCCTGCGTCTCCGTCGCTGGGACGCGCTGGACGCGGTGGACGCCGCTCTCGTATTTCAAGAAGCGGAAGACCTCCTCGCCCGCCACCCTGAAGACGATCTCCTTGAAGCCACCAACCTCCGACGGACTCGCCTCGACCGGCTCGATGCGCCATCCCCGCGACTCCGCGTAGCGCTGATAC
Organism: uncultured Akkermansia sp.; assembly: GCA_964435425.1. Lineage (GTDB taxonomy): Bacteria > Verrucomicrobiota > Verrucomicrobiia > Verrucomicrobiales > DEV007 > Arctic95D-9. Next base: position 3,573 of record CAYSZN010000441.1, read on the forward strand.
ATGCGGTGCAAATCGCCGGCGAAAAGCGAGGCCTCGTCGCCTCCTGTACCGGCCCGGATCTCGACGATGGCGTCGCGGTCCTCGTTCGGATCGTGCGGCAGCAGGGCATACTGCACCGCCGCCTCCAGCTCGACGATGGCCGCCTCCAGCTGCGGGATCTCCTCCACCGCCAGCTCCGCGATCTCGGCGTCGCCGGACTTGGCCAGCTCGAGGCTCTCGGCGAGGTCGGACTTCGCCTTCTCGAGGCGTTCCCAATCCTCCATCAGCGCCTTGGTCCGATTGTATTCGCGGGTCAGCTCGCCCGCCCGCCTCGCCTCGTCGAAAAAGCCCTCCTGCGCCATCAGCGCCTCCAGCTC
>CAYSZN010000442.1:0-1870 GCA_964435425.1 uncultured Akkermansia sp.
CGTCCTTGAAGTCGACGACGGCCTCCTCGACCGGAACGGAGCCTTTCAGGAGAGTCAGGTCGACGCTCAGATTGTCGAGGCGCTTCTTCTGGAAGATGGCGCGGGAGCGATCCTCGGTGAGCCATTCGAAGTAGGGATTCCTGTTCCAGTCGCCCTTCTCATACCGCTTCTCCAGGTCGTCCGGAGTCAGCAGGTAGGCGTCCGGCAGGGTCACGAAGACATCGAGGTCGGCGACGAGCGGCTGCTGGGCGGAGAGCGGAGTCAGATCCGCGGCCGCGAGGGCGAGGGCGAACAAGGGCGGAAAGACGCGGGTCGTCGGGCGCATCCGGGGAGTGTATCGAATTCCGCCGATTGTGTCTCGCAAAATTGCGGCGGCGGTATTTTCCGTTTGCCGTCGCCTCCAATGTCTGAGACAACAAGGCCCTTGGTTTCCCCGAATCCCCAGCGATGAAGAAGCTTATCAACGATCCCCTGAAAGTCGCCGACGAACTTGTCGAAGGTCTCGTCGAGGCCTACAACGGCGAATGCCGCCACGTCGGCACCCGCTCCATCGTGAAGAACGACATCCCCGAGGGCAAGGTGGCCCTGCTTGTCGGCGGCGGCAGCGGGCACGAGCCGATCTACCACGGCCTCGTCGGGCGCAATCTCGCCGACGGCGCCGCCTGCGGCGACATTTTCGCAGCGCCTCCGCCGAACATCGTCCTCGAGGCGACCGAGGCGGTGAACCGCGGCAAGGGCGTGCTCTACCTCTACGGCAACTACGCGGGCGACGTGCTGAACTTCGACCTCGGGGCCGAACTCGCCGATGACGAGGACATCGAGGTGCGCACCGTCCTGATCTGGGACGACGTCTGCTCCGCTCCGCCGACGGAGAAGAAGAACCGCCGCGGCATCGCCGGACTCGTGCCGATCGTGAAGATCGTGGGTGCGGCCTCGCAGAAGGTCTCCACCCTCGCCGAGCTGGAGGCGGTGGCGAAGAAGGCCGTGCTCCAGACCCGTTCCGTCGGCGTCTCCATGGCTCCCGGCTCCATCCCGGCGACGGGCAAGCCCACCTTCGACATCGCCGAGGACAAGATCGGCCTCGGCATGGGCATCCACGGCGAGCCCGGGGTGGGGGAGATCCCCATGACCTCGGCCGACGAGCTCACGGTGCAGATGCTCGACCTGATCTTCGCGGATTTCGAGAAGGACGAGGAGGTCGCCGCGCTCGCCCCCGGCGACGAGGTCATCCTTTTCGTGAACTCCCTCGGCGCGACGACGATGATGGAGCTGCTCATCGCCCTGCGCAAAGCCAAGGCCGTCCTCGTCGAGCGCGGCATCCGCGTCTACGACGTGGTCGTCGGTCCTCTTGTCACCTGCCAGGAGATGTCCGGCATCTCCTTCTCCCTCACCCGTGTGGACGAGGAACTGAAGCCCTATTGGGAAATGCCCTGCCAGTCCGTCTGCTTCAGCAAGATGGAGGGGCGCTACGGAGGCTGATTCCATCCGATGAAGAGGGTTGCCTCTTCGATCCGACCCTCTTAGATTCAACGCCGATACCATGGGAAAAGCCTCTCTCTCCGTGAACGAAGTCCGCGACATGATGCTCGCGGCCGCCGACAGGATCATCGAATCCGAGCCCATCCTCACCGATGCCGACCGTGCCCTCGGGGACGGTGACCACGGCGTGGGGATGGAGCGGGGCATGACGGCGGTGAAGGAGGCCCTCGCAGACAAGGAGTTTCCCTCCGCCGGCAAGGTCTTCGTGGCCGTCGGCACGGCGATGATGTCGAGCATGGGCGGGGCCTCGGGCGCGATCTTCGGCACGCTCTTCCGCTCCGGCGGCAAGGCTGTGGGCGAGTCGACCGATTTCACCGCGGCGGAACTGGCC
>CAYSZN010000442.1:1970-3897 GCA_964435425.1 uncultured Akkermansia sp.
GGCAAGCCCGACGCGGGAGCGGTCAGCGTCGCGATCATCGCGGCGGCGATGCGCGACTACGTGGCGGGGTGAGGCAGGCGTCCGGCCTGTGACCCATGCACGTCTACACGCTCTCCGATCTCCGGCACTGGCCCGAGGCCACGCGCGATCTGGCGCATCCGGCCCGGCTCGCGGTGATCGGCGATCCGGTCGCCCATTCGCGTTCCCCGCAGATGCAGAATCCCGCCCTTCGCGAGCGCGGGATCGATTGCGAATATGTGAGGCTCCACCTCCGCCCCGAGGAGCTGGACGAGGGGCTCGCCCTGATGAAGGAGACCGGCTTTCTCGGCTTCAACGCGACGATCCCCCACAAGGCGACGGTGTTCGAGGCGGTCGAGGAGCGAAGCGAGACCGCCCGGCGCGTCGGCGCGGTGAACACGGTCGCGATCCGGGACGGTCGGCTCATCGGACACAACACCGACGCGCCAGGACTGGGGCGGGCGGTGCGCGAGGCCTTTTCGAAGGAGCTTTCCGAGCTGAAGGTGATGGTCGTCGGCGCGGGAGGCGGCGCGGGGAGGGGAGCGGCGGTGCAATGCGCAATGGACCGCTGCCGTCGCCTGGTCCTCGTGAACCGGACCGTGGAGAAGGCCTGTGCGCTCGCGGCGGAATTGGAGGACGCCTTTTCGGAACCCGGCTCGCTCGTCGCGGTCCCGTGGACCGAGGAGGCGATGGAGCGGGAGCTCGATGGGATCGACCTGATCGTCAATGCGACCTCCGCGGGGATGAAGCCGGACGATCCCGCAGTCGTGCCGCGCCGTCTTCTCCAATCCCACCATCTCGTCTACGACATGGTCTATTCTCCCGCACGGACGCGGCTGATGGACGAGGCCGGGGCGGCGGGGGCGAAGGTGGCGAACGGAGAGGAGATGCTGCTGTGGCAGGGAGCGCTCGCGTTCGAGTTCTGGTTTGGCGGGGCCGCGCCGGTCGAGGCGATGCGTGCGGGACTGGCGGAGTGAGGTGCCGCTGTTTTTTTCGGGGGCGCTGCATAACTCCCGACGGCGCTTCGTCATTCCGACATCACCGAACGGTCCGGGGTGAACACCGGACACAGGTGTGACAATCAAACAACCAACACCCCACGCATCCCATGAAATTCACCCTGCTTGCCACTGCCGCCGCTGCCACCCTCGCCCTGGTCGGAGCCACCACCGCCGAAGCCGGTCCCCGCTATGGAGGCGGCGGATCCGCCGGTGGAGGTTCCTATCACAGCGGTCGCGGATACGTTGCGCCCTCCCATCGCGGCCATGGCCATGGACATGGACATGCCGGCTCCTACGGCGGGAACCACGGCCACTACCACCACGCTCCGGTCTACAAGGTGCGCACGGTCGAAGTGAACCGCCACACCCACTGCCGGACCGCCTACGACCACTGCGGCCGTCCCTACACCTACCATGTGACGGTGGTGACCTACTGCGACCACTACTCGAACGGCACCAGCCGCACCTGGACGCGGACTCTCTCGTGAGGGAGCCGGACATCCGAGCCCGCCCGAAGAAGCAGGACACCTGATTTGGTGTCCTGCTTTTTTGTGTGCCGGGGAGGATTGGGCGATGGGGGGACTTGCCGCAAGGCAAGGGTAGGGCCGTGCGGCTCGCGCGGCCAATCGGGCGTCCAAGCGACGTTCGCTCCCCGAGCGGGCCGCTCGGGGCTACCCTCCCACCTACTGCTTTCCCAAAAACAAAAAAGCCTCCCTCGGACGGAGGGAGGCTCTTTCGGAAAGGGAGAAAAACCGGCGGCGGCGCTCAGGCGGCGTCCGCGCCCTTGTGGCCGAGGATCTTGACGGTGCGGTTGAGCTGGTCGTACTCGATCGGCTTCTTGATCACCGTGACGGGACCGCTGGAGAGGATCTTGGTGAGGATCTCGCTGTCGGGATAGCCGGTGATGA
>CAYSZN010000443.1:0-3860 GCA_964435425.1 uncultured Akkermansia sp.
AGAAGCGCCTCGGCAATCTGAGCGTCGACCTCGCTCTCCTGAAAGGCTCCGTTCCGGTCGAGGAGGCCGTCGTCGACTTCAAGGACGGACAGTTTCTCGGAGTCACCCTCTCGATCTTCAACCGGGGCGACGGCGGGACCATCTCCGCGGACGACTACAGCGCACGGTTCGACGCGATGGGCCGCCATCTCGGCGAACAGCTCCAGATCCGTCCGGTGAAGCGCGAAGGCAAGCCCGCCCAGGGGCTCCTCACCGATGGCTACTCATGGATCTCGGCGCGCGGCAAGGCCGTGCTGGAGCGGAACGCGCCGACGACGGACAAGGTCGAATTCCTGCGCATGCGCCTCGCCCGCCGCGATGCCGGTGGCGTCTACGAAGCCGCGTTGCAGGCGCGGGCCGGGGCCTCGGTGAAGCTCTCCGAGCTGCCCCAGAGGGTGCGCCCAAAGACCAACGACGGAGACCTCTTCATCGGCGGCGTGCCCATGGTCGACCAGGGCGCGAAGGGCTACTGCGTCGTCGCCTCGGTGCAGCGGCTCTTCGAATACTACGGCATCGCCTGCGACATGCACCAGCTTGCCCAGATCGCCGGCTCCGATCCCGACCGCGGCACAAGCATCATCGAGACGAACAAGGAGCTCGGACGCATCGACCACCTCTTCAAAACCCGCTTCTCCTGCCTCATGGTGCGGCAGGGCGACCGGCTCGTCGAGCTGCTCGAAGGCCGCTACGTCGGTCCCGAGGTGCCCGATTCCAAATTCCACGAAGCCATCCGCAAGAACATCGACCAGGGCATCCCGCTGCTCTGGTCTCTCGAAGTCGGCCAGTTCCCCGAAGAGCCACCCCTCCAGGAGCAGACCTCCGGCGGCCACATGCGCATGATCGTCGGCTACAATCCCGAGAAGAAGCAGGTCCTCTTCTCCGACTCCTGGGGCGCGGGCCACGAGCTGAAACGCATGGACGCCGACGACGCCTGCGAGGCAACGCTCGGGCTGTTCGTGCTGAAGCCGACGACGAGGTGAAGAAGTTTGGGAGTTTTCAGTGTTCCGTTTTCAGTGCCGGACCGGGCAGCGCTCAGTCCAGTATCCCGCGAAACCGTTTCCATCGCCAGAGCGCCACCGACCCGATCCATCCGGCCAGCCCGGCGACCGCCCACATCCACTCTCCCGCAAAGGCCATCATCGCGATCCAGACCGGCCCCAAGAACCGGAAGAATCCCGTCGTCACCACCACGGCCAGAAAGACGACAAACACGGGGGCGAGCAGCGTCGCCCGCCACAACATCGACCAGCCGATTTCGACCGCTTTCATCACCTACGGCTATACCTGAAACGTTGAACCTAAAACCTAACTCCCCCCTCCCCCGGTCCGAATAATCAATTCAGGCCGGTAGAGATCCTGATTGCTCGCCTGGAACTCCGCCTTCAGCCGCACCTTGAAGCGCGCCAGATCGACGAGGTGCCAGCGCAGGTATTTCCATTTCCCTGTGTTGCCGTCGTGCTCGATCCCGACGAGGAGATGGCTGGCGTCGTGGAGCACCTTCCGGGTCTGTACGCTCGGAGTGAAATAGAAAGTGCGCAGGTCCGAGGCGAGCGAGCCTTGCTGCACCAGCTTCGGATCGAGATAGGCGACGCGCCCGCTCTCGCGGTGGCGGATCATCAGGTCGGGATAGCCAGCCCTCTGGAGATGGCCCTCGGCGGTGCGTGGATAGGAGCACTCAAGCTCTGGGAGCCGGTCGAGTTCCTCGATCAGGGCCGTCTCGAAGTAGGCGCTGACCTCGTTGATGCGCGGAGCGCGATGGGTGATCGAATCCGGTGCGTTGAAGCGCGCGAGGACGTGTCCCAGCGCCTCCTCGATGCCCCCGAGGATCTCGGCGTCGGCGGGATCTTCGGGATTCATCGGCAGCACCTGCCGGCCCGTGGAGATCTCGACCAGCTCGGCGAAGGGAACATCCCGGAACGCCCCGCCTCCATTGAGCACCGTCGCCACCAGCGCCTCCACCGAAGGCTCCGGCTCGATCACGATCTGGGGGGAATCCCGGCGACCGCAGGCCGACAGCATCCCCATCAGGAGCATGGGAAGCACCCACCAGCCTCTCCCACCCGAGGAAGGCCTCCGTTCGCTGGTCGAGTCAATGGACATCAAGGAAGGTTGAACCAGAATCGCGGAGAGGGGGAGGAAAAAATCCGAAATCCGAAGCTCGAAATCCGAATGGAAAGTGGCGACCGCTGATCTTCGCTGAATTCCGATGATCGTTTTGTCTGAAAGGAAAACAGGTGCCTACGGAAAACACGAAAAACACTGAACCCTTAGCGAACTGGAACATTTTTGCCACCCACCCAAACAGCAGGCCCCAAGCACAGGACAACCCATTCGCTTTCCGCGCCTTCCGAGCCTTCCGTAGGCCCCTGTTCCCATATTTTGTGGCCCGTAGCATCAGCGGTCCCACGCATATCTCCACCGGGCGTCAGCCCGAACGGAGTGGGACTTTTCAAGTCCCGGCGGAAGCCCGGAGAGGAGCCTGCCGCCCCCGTCCAGCAATGGGGACTTGAAAAGTCCCTCTCCTTTCCATGCAGAATTCGGATTTCGAGCTTCGGATTTCGGATTTTCAATTTGACTTCGTGTTAAAAACACACTTTAATAGTGTATGACTCACACTTACGAATACCCCCGCCCCGCCCTGACGGTCGATTGCGTCGTCTTCGGCTTCGACGGCGGGGATTTGCAGGTCCTGCTCATCCGGCGCGCCTTGGAGCCGTTCAAGGACGGCTGGGCGCTTCCCGGTGGATTCGTTCATCTCGACGAGCCCCTCGACGAAGCCGCCCGACGGGAGCTGGAGGAGGAAACCGGCCTGCGGGAGGTCTTTCTGGAACAGCTCCATACCTTCGGCTCGGTGGAGCGCGACCCTCGCGAGCGCGTCGTCAGCGTGGCCTACTTCGCGCTCGTGAAGCCTTCCGCCGCCACCGCCGCGACGGACGCCGCCGAAGCGGATTGGTTTCCCGTCGCCGCGATTCCATCGCTCGCCTTCGACCACGCCGACATCCTCGCTGCCGCCCTCGAACGCCTGCACGACAAGCTCCGGCGCGAACCCGTCGGCTTCGAACTGCTGCCTCCGAAATTCACTTTAGGTCAGCTCCAGAAGCTCTACGAAGCCGTCCTCGGCACGGCACTCGACAAGCGCAACTTCCGCAAAAAAGTCCTCGGCTACGATCTCCTCGTCCCCTTGAAGGAAACGCACCGGGAAGGTGCGCACCGCCCCGCCCAGCTCTTCCGCTTCGACCCGGCGAAATACCGACGGCTCAAGAAGAAAGGATTTTTGTTCGAATTATGAGACCCCAACCCAACCCCGAAGGGCTGCCCTTCACGCGCAGCTACCCTGTCATCCCCGGCCGCCTCCTCGCGGGCTTCTACCCCGGCGACCGCGATCCCTTGGTCATGCGCGGCAAGCTGGAGGCCCTCTTGAATTGCGGCGTGACGCATGTCCTCAATCTGATGGAGCCGCAGGAGAAAGACCACGCGGGCCGTTCTTTCCAAGCCTACGACGCGGAATTCCTCCGCCTCGCCGAAGGGCGCGGCTTGCAGGCGATATGCGCCCGCTTTCCCATCCGGGACCTCGGGACGCCTCCGCGCGAAGAGATGGTCCGCATCCTCGACTGGATCGACGCCGTCCTCGCCGCCGACGCCGGTCTCTACGTCCATTGCTGGGGAGGTCGGGGGCGCACCGGCACGGTCGTCGGCTGCTGGCTGGCTCGGCATGGCGAAGTGGACCCTCTGAAAACGCTGCGTCGGCTCACGGCGCACGCGCACCGCCACTTCGGGGAAATTCCCGACGCAAAGCGCAAAAGAAAAGCCACTCGCAACTA
>CAYSZN010000444.1:0-3856 GCA_964435425.1 uncultured Akkermansia sp.
GGTCGGGCATTCATCGTCTCCGTCTGGAGTCCTTCGCAGGAGGGCAACCCATTCCACTCTTCGTTCAGCGCTTGCGCTTCCTGTCCTGATCGATCAGAGACTGAATCCATGCCGGGTCGGGACCGATGGCTTTGGCGAGATGGGAGGTGAACTTCAACCGGCCGCCCAGCGCAAACTTCAACTGGCTGCCCAGGGTGCGCGAGACATCGGGTATCCCCGAAACGTTGACGCCCAGCAAGCGGCCATGCCTGTCCACCAAGGGGCCTCCGCTGTCCCCTTGCACGAGCAGCGTCTGATGCTGGATGACCCGCCAGCGCGCCCCGCTTTCCGGATGTTCCTGCCAGGAGCCAGCCTCCACGAGCAGGCCACAGGCAGCGGTCCCGTCCTTGGACTTCTTTTGCCGGGAGTCCGGTCTGGGATGGTGATCCAGCTCATATCCGCCTCCATAACCGGCGATATAGACTTCCTTCCCCTGCTTGATCGGCTCACTGCGGGGAATCAAACGGAAACTCCGGTCGCTATGCGGGGAGGGCATGTGCACCAAGGCCAGATCCAGCGGGTGCTGGTTGCGATCATAGGTTTCTCCATTCGGGACGCTGCTCCAGACAACGCGGACTGGCACGAGCTTCAATCCATCATCCAGCAAGCCGACAGTGTAGACGGGACCTTGATCGACGCAATGGGCCGCCGTGAGATAGTAGCCGTCCGGGGTAATCAGGGTCATGCTCCCTGCATGGGCCATTCCACCCATGGACTCGGCGGACAGTTGGGCCGTGACCACGCCCGCTTCCTCAGACTCCTCCTCAATGGTCAGATTGAGCGTCTCCGGCTCTCCGGCGAGGAGAAAATGGAGTCCCCCGTTGACAAAGTCCCTCGCATTCCGATCGCCGATTCTTTTGTCTTTCCAGTCATATGTCTTTTCCAGCCTCTCTGCATGCAACTGCCGCCAAAATCGCTGTTCGCCACGCTCCCGCCACTTTTTAGTCATCTTGTTCAATGATGGAGAGGTCGCCTCTTTGTTTTCATCCCGAGGATCAGGAGGCGTATCGGCCATCGAATAAGCGCCGGAGGACAACACCCAAGCGGCCAGCAGCAGCCAACCCGACAAAGCCATCGACGGGAGGCGACGGTCGCCTCCGGGGCGACGTGCCGGCAGGCCATGATCCTTCGGCTTGCCATGCGTTGGGCCATTCATCCTGCTTGGTTGTGTTCGGTCAGGGAATCGGGGGCGGAGGCATGGACCAATGGCAGGTGTCCGACTGGATTCGAACTCTAGATCCGGCGGGGGAACTCGGGGCACAGCTCCGATGCCGGGCGCGCCATGCCGGGCGCTTCGCGGAGGAAGAAGGACAACTGGCCCGAGGCGGAGACGAGCCACACTTCCAGCGCACCTTCCTCGAAGTAGAGCGCCTTCTTCTCCTCGATCTCGCCGCGGGTGTTCGATGGCGAAAGCACTTCGACGCAGATCTCCGGCGCGGTCTCGAAGCAGCTGCCTCCGTCGAGCGAATCCCAGACGCGGGCCGAGCACCAAGCCACATCGGCGGCCTTCACGCCCTTCCGGGTCGAGACGGGACATTCCGTAATGACTCTGCCACCGGGATTCCAGTTTCGAAGTAGCCAGACGATTTCGCTTTGAGAATTGCCGTGGGAGGGAGCGGGAGGCGGCGACATGATGATCTGTCCGTGTTCGTCGGTTTCGATGCGCCAATCGAGAGGCGTCAGATCCGGGTCGGAAGCGAGCCGGTCCCACACCGCCCGGTTGAAGGCGTGATGGTCGCCAGCCGCAGCCACGGTTTCGGCGTTCGCGAGGACGGTGCTCATACCGGGAGCTTACCGTTCCGGCGAATCGGGGGCAAGCCTGCATTTCCCATGCGGCTTGACCGGGCGACCTTCGCCTTTGACCCCACCCGCCGGGGGTGCTAGGCTTCCCGCCTTTCGAAATCCGGCCCCTCCATGAGCGAATCCGACGGCTCCTCCCGCTACAAGGCGACCCTGAACCTCCCCGATACGGCCTTCCCGATGCGGGGCGACCTCGTCACGCGCGAGCCCGAACGCCTCGCCCGGTGGGAGGAGGGCCATCTCTACCGCCGCATCGTCGAGAAGCGCCGTGCCGCCGGGTCGCCGAAGTTCGTCCTCCACGACGGCCCGCCCTTCGCCAACGGCGACGTCCACATGGGCACGGCGCTGAACAAGGTGCTGAAGGATCTCGTCCTGAAAAGCAAGTCGATGGCGGGCCACGAATGCCCCTACGTCCCCGGCTGGGATTGCCACGGGCTGCCCATCGAGTTCAAGGTGGTGAAGGAGTCGCGCGGCCTCGAGCCCGCCGAGATCCGCCGCCGCTCCGAGGCCTTCGCGCGGAGCTACATCGACATCCAGCGGAACTCCTTCCGCCGCCTCGGCGTGCTCGGCGACTGGGAGAACCCCTACCTGACCCTCTCGCCGGAATACGAGGGCGACATCATCCGCGTCTTCGCGACTCTCGTCGAAAAAGGCCTCGTCTATCAAAGCCAGAAACCGGTGCAGTGGAGCTACGGCGCCCAGACCGCCCTCGCCGAGGCCGAGGTGGAGTATCAGGACGTGAAGGACCCCGCGATCTTCGTGAAGTTCCCCCTCGTGACCGGAGCCTATGCCGGGGAAAGCTCGATGGTCATCTGGACGACGACGCCCTGGACGCTGCCGGCGAACCTCGGCATCGCGGTGCATCCGCAGTTCACCTACCTGCGCGGCGAGTTCACGAACGGGGAGCGCGGGGTGACGGAGAATTTCATCGTCGTCCGCGAGCTGGTCGAGGCTTTCGGCCAGAAGACCGGCTTCGTGCCTTCCGGCGAATTGGCCGAGCTGAAAGGGGCCGAGCTCGAAGGAGCCGAGGCGCAGCACCCCTTCCTCCCGCGCACTTCGCGGGTCATCCTCGCCGATTTCGTCACCACCGAGACCGGCACCGGCGCGGTCCACATCGCCCCCGGCCACGGATCGGAGGACTACCTCGCCGGACAGCAGAACGGGCTGGGCCTGCTTTCCCCGGTCGATGACGAGGGCAAGTTCACCGCCGAGGTCGGCGTCGATTTCCTCGTCGGCAAGCATGTCCACGAGTCGAACGTGCCCATCATCAAGCTGCTCGCCGAGAAAGGCGCACTGATCGGCAAGGAGAATTACCTCCATAGCTACCCGCATTGCTGGCGCTCGAAGACGCCGGTGATCTTCCGCTCCGTGCCGCAGTTCTTCATCCGCATCGACGCCCTGCGCGGGACCGCGCTGAAGGAGATCGACCGGGTGCAATGGCTGCCGCATTGGGGCCGCAACCGCATCCACGGCACGGTCGAGTCGCGGCCCGACTGGTGCATCTCGCGCCAGCGCACTTGGGGCGTGCCGCTGCCGGTCTTCTACGATGCGGAAACCGCCGATCCGATCCTCGATGCCGACCTCGCCCGCCGCGTCGCGGACCTAACCGAATCGGGCGGCACGAATCTGTGGTTTGAGAAAGACGACGCTTGGTGGGCGGATCAGCTTGGCCTGCCCGAGGGAACGACGCGCTGCACCGACACCCTCGACGTCTGGATCGACTCCGGTTCAAGCCATGTCGCGGTGATGGACCGCCATCCCGAGCTGAGCTGCCCCGCCGACCTCTACCTCGAAGCGACCGACCAGCATCGCGGCTGGTTCCAGAGCTCCCTCATGCTCAGCGTCGCCGTGCGCGACGCCGCGCCCTACAAGGCCGTGATGACCCACGGCTTCGTCGTCGATCAGGACAAGAAGAAGATCTCGAAGTCCGAGGCCGCAAAGTCGGGCAAGCCGGTCGATGCCGCCTACTTCTACAACAAGTACGGAGCCGACATCCTGCGTCTCTGGGTCAGCAGCG
>CAYSZN010000445.1:0-3855 GCA_964435425.1 uncultured Akkermansia sp.
CATCTTCGAGGACACGGACGGGGACGGTGTCTTCGACAAGGCGACCCTCTTCGCCGACAAGATGACTTTCCCCCAAGGCGCGCTCTGGGTCTACGACTCGCTCTACGTGATGTCGCCGCCCAGCCTCTGGCGCCTCGCCGACGAGGATGGCGACGGACGCGCCGAGGTGCGCGAGGAGTTGGCCACGGGCTTCGACTTCACCGGCAACGCCGCCGACGTCCACGGCCCCTTCCTGCATCCGAACGGCCGCCTCCACTGGGTCCACGGGCGCAAGGGCTTCGCCATCCCGGACAGCGACACGGGCCAGATCATGGAGCAGGGCAAAAGCTCCCGCCTCTGGTCCTCGCAGCTCGGCGGCGGCGAGGTCGAATCCTTCGCCGGCGGCGGCATGGACAACCCCGTCGAAGTCGACTTCACCGACGAGGGCGAGATCATCGGCACGGTGAACCTCTTCTACGGCCGGCCGCGCGGCGACGTCCTCGTCCACTGGGTCCACGGTGGCGTCTATCCGCGCTTCGACCAGGGCCAGGTCCTCGCCGAGCTCCGCAAGACGGGCGAGCTGCTGCCCCACGTGCACAACTTCGGCCATGTCGCCGTCTCCGGCATGGCCCGCTACCGCAGCGGAGCACTCGATCCCGCGTGGACCGACGGCTGGCTCGTCACCCACTTCAACACCGGCGAGATCACCCTGACCACGCTGCGGGAGAATGGCTCCACCTTCGTCGGCTCGGAGACCCGGACGATCCTCCGCACCTTGAAGCCCGACACGCATTTCACCGACGTGCTGGAGGACCGGAACGGCGACCTGCTCGTCCTCGACACAGGGGGTTGGTTCCGTAACGGCTGCCCCACCTCCCAGCTCGCGAAGCCCGAGGTCGCCGGAACGATCTACCGCCTCTCAAAGAAGGGAGTCCCCTACCAGGCCCCGACCTATCCGAACTGGGACAAGCTCAGCAGCGAGCAGGTCTCGCACTTCCTCGGCGCGCCAGAGGACTGGCTACGCGAGCGGGCCATCACCGAACTGGCGGTGCGCGGTGCTCCGGCCATGCCCGAGCTCGATCGCATCCTCACGGGTGGCGAGGCCGACGCCACGGCGAGGAAGAACGCCATCTGGACCCTCGCCCGGATGAAGTTCTCCGAGTCCGCCGACCTCATCCAGGCCGCCCTCTCCGATCCCGACGCCGGTGTCCGCCAGACCGCCTGCAATGCCATCTCCGTGACCCGCACCTGGCAGATCGTCGCGGCGAACCAGCCCGCCGAGCGAAACATCGAGCTGGAGCGCAACAAGACGATCTCCGGCGCCCTCGCCGAGATCGTGCGCGGTGACGAACCCGCCGTGGCCCGCTCCGCCGCCGCCGCCCTTGGCCGCATGGCCGAGCACCGGGCCATCGGATCGATCACCGGCCGCCTCGGCCGCGACGAGGACGACCGCTTCCTCGAACATGCCCTGATCTACGCCCTGATCGAGATCGACGACGCCAAGGCGACCCGCGAAGGGCTGACGTCGGAGAATCCGAGAGTCCTCTCCGGCCTCCTGCGCGCCCTCGACGGCATGGGAGACTCGAAGCTCGAAGTGCTCGACATCCTCCCCTTCCTCGAATCCACGGACGAAACGCTGCGCGAGACCGCCCTCTCCATCGCCGCCGGCCACCCCGAATGGGACGCGGCGCTGGCCAACGCCTTCTTCGGATGGCACGAGGCGCTCGACGACACGCGCCGCACCGCCCTCCGCCGCCTCGTCCCCGCCTTTGCCACCTCCCCTCCCATGGCGGACTACCTCACCAGTCTCGTCACCTCGGGAGACCGCGCCCAGGAATCCCTCGGACTCGAGCTCGTCTCCCTCTCCCCCGGCATCGCCTTCCAGGAGGCGTGGACTCCGCTCCTCGAACGCGTCCTCGCCCCCGCAGCCGAGGAGGATGCGGACCGGCTCGCCCTTTCCCTCGCCGCCCTCCGCACCGCGAAGACGGACCACTTCTCCGCCGCCCTCGAGACCCTCTGTGCCGATCCGAAGCGTCCCCAACCCCTGCGGCTGGCCGCCGCCGAGGCGAACGCCCGTCCCCGGGCCGCCCTCCCGCCCGCCGCCTTCGGCTTTGCCGAGGAGACGCTCCGTTCCCCCGCCCCTCCCGAGATCCGGGGTGGAGCCCTCGCCCTGCTCGCCCGGGTGGCCCTCGACTCCGCGCAGCGGGACCGCCTCGTCCCCCTGCTGCCGCAGCTCAATCCCGTCGAATGGGCCTCCTTCACCGATCTCTTCCGTCAGCTCGACTCGCCGGAGCAGGCTGCCCTTGTCGCCGACGCCCTCGCCTCGTCCCCCGCCGTGGGGAACTTCGACGCCGGAGCCCTCCGCAAGCTCTTCTCCCCCCATCCCGAGGCCCTCGCCAAGGTGGAAGCCCGCATCGCCGAGCTGGCGAAGGAGCGCGAGGGCCGCAGCGCCCGCATCGAGGAGATGGCCGCGGCGATGGACCAGGCCGACCCCGCCGCCGGCGCCCAGGTCTTCGCCTCCGGCAAGGGAGCCTGCGTCGTCTGCCACCATGCCGGAGACATCGGCGGTGCGATCGGCCCGGACCTCTCCACCATCGGGCGCATCCGCACCGCCAAGGACCTCTACGAATCCATCCTCTACCCCGGAGAGTCGATCGCCCGCGACTTCGACACCTACGAGGTCGCCCTGAAGTCCGGCGCCGTCCGTACCGGCCTCATCCACGGACAGACGGCCCGCGGGATCGATCTCGTGAATCCCGCCGGCCAGAAGGAGGAGATGCGCCACGGCGAGATCGCCTCGATCCGCCGCCTGCCCACCTCGCTCATGCCGATGGGACTGGAGCAAACCCTCTCGCCCGAGGAGCTGCGCGACCTCGTCGCCTGGCTGCTCGAGCAGAGGTGAGCGACGCCCCCCCAGGCAGCGGAGGTGCCCTCGTTTGCCCTGTGAAAACGCTGATTTTCAATAATTCTTGACTATCCTGCCTATTGAGGCTGATTTTCTGTTGATTTTTTTTTGAACAGACCGTAAAACGCGACACTCAAACGTGCCACGTGTTGGCTGGGATTTGGAGGCGACACTGAACCGGCTTATATGCTACAAACCACAGATCGGACCCTGCCGCGCCCTGCGGCTCCGGGATTCCGCGAATGCCGGCCCTCGATCCCCCCTGACACTGACCGCTGCGAGAATTGACCTGAAAACGAAGGATTGGCGGAACGGAAGCTGCTGATCCTTCTCCTCCATGCGTCAACCCTTCACGGCGGCACCGACCCAACCCACACTTTTTTTCTATGGCCAATCTGGAAATGGACGGCGGGATCAAGATCTACCTCCGGGAGATCGGGAAGACCCCCTTGCTCACCCGTGAAGAGGAGGTCGAGCTCGCCGACCGCATCAAAAAAGGCGACAAGGAGGCCCGCGCCCACATGATCAAGGCGAACCTCCGCCTCGTCGTCAAGATCGCGCAGGACTACGCCAACTACGGCCTGCCCCTCCTCGACCTCATCTCCGAGGGCAACATCGGCCTGATGAAGGCCGTCGAGCGCTTCGACCCGAACAAGGGCGGCAAGCTCTCCACCTACGCTGCCTGGTGGATCAAGCAGTCCATCAAGCGCGCCCTCGCCAACCAGAGCAAGACCATCCGCCTGCCCGTCCACATGGTGGACAAGATCTCCAAGATGCGCCGCGTCGCCATGGTCCTGAGCGAGGAGCTCGGGCGCGAGCCCACCGACGAGGAGCTCGCCGAGGAGATCGGCATCGACCGGGCCAAGCTCTCGCACCTGAAGTCGGCCGCCCTCCGTCCCGCCTCCCTCGATGCGCCCATCAGCGACGACGACACCACCGAGTTCGGCGAGATCATCGGCGACGAAAAGGCC
>CAYSZN010000446.1:0-3852 GCA_964435425.1 uncultured Akkermansia sp.
GAAACGAAGATCGCCGTTCCCCGGGAGACTTGGAGAACGGCGACCGTGTTTCGTTCAATCGATGGGCGGGGGGATCAATATTCCCGGTCCTTCTTGATGCCGGGCTCGGGCACGGGGTATTTTCCGTCGGCGTCGGGCATCAGGGGCGAGTCGGAGTCGAGGGTCAGCTCGGCCACGTTCGCGGCCATGACGAATTCGCTGTTCAGCATCTGGTCGTAGGTCACGACCTGGCCGGTGTGGGCGGCCATGCGGCCCATGGAAGTGACGTTGCTGGCGGCAACGCCGGTTTCGACCTCATTGTGCGGCTTGTCCTCTCGGATCGCGTCGATGAGCACCTCCCACTCGATGTCGTAGGGATTGCCCTCGAGGCTCGCGCCGCGCTCGCCGGTGGGGAAGGACCAGAGCAGGTTGCCCGGCGTGCCGCGCCAGTTCATGTCGATGTTCTGGTCCTTGTAGAGGCGCGAGCGGGCGGGCACGTGGCCGGCGGAGGAGATCACGGCGGATCCCTTCGTGCCGTGGGCGTAGGCGGCGAACTCCTGGTGGCAGCCGGGCATGTTGCGCCCTTCGAAGAGGGCCTTCGATCCGTCCTTGAAGGTGTACTCGACGCCGTAGCTGTCGAAGTTCTGGTCGACGGCCTCGAGCATCTGGCCGTTGCGCTCGATCAGCTTGTAGTGCCGTCCCCCGAAGGCCTTCGCCTCGATGGGGAAATCGTTCTTGATCATGCACATCTCGTCGATGCCGTGGATGTTGAAGTCGCTGAAGGACCCGCCGCTGAGCCAGAGGAAGCTGTGGAAGTTCTTGATCTGGTACATCAGCTCGCTCATGTCGGTGTCGTTCTTCGGCGTGAAGCAGGTGCCGATGGCGCCCTGGAGGCGGTAGCTGCGGAGGAAGGTGATGTCGCCGATGGCCCCGTCGTCGATGCGCTTCTTCAGCTCGTTGCGCGACTTGCAGTGGCGGCACATCAGCCCGACGCCGACCTTGAGGTTCTTCTCGACGGCCTTCTTGTTGATCTCGAGCAGCTTCCGGGCGGTGAAGCCGTCGGTGGTGACGGGCTTCTCCATGAAGACATGGAGGCCCTTCTCGACGGCGTACTCGAACATGGGCCAGCGGAAGGCGACGGGGGTGGTGAGGATGACGATGTCGCCCGCCTTCATCGAGTCCATCGCGTTCCGGTACCCATCGAAGCCGATGAAGCGGCGCTCGGGGGAGACGTCGACCTTGTCGCCGATCTGGGGATCCTTCGAGAGCGTCTCGTGGCTGCGCTTCAGATTCTCGTCGAAGACGTCGGCCATGGCGTGAAGCTTCAGGGGGCCGAGGGAGCCGGAGACGTTGAGGGCGTTCTTCACCGCCCCCGTGCCGCGGCCGCCGCAGCCGACGAGGGCGAGCTTGATTTCGGAGTTCTCCTGCGCGTGGACATGGGGAATGGCGATGCCGGCGAGGACCGAGGCACCCGCGACCGTCTTGATTGCGGAGCGGCGGGTGGGGGAGGGGGAAGTTTCGTTTTCCGTCATAGGATGGGAATTTTGACAGGATGCGCTCCCCCCGTCAATGTCCCTTTCTGCGCCTGGCAGGTTCCTCGCGGCAGGGGGCGGGGATGTGTTTGTGCCACCGTTTGCGGGACGTCAGGAGGAATGGTGGGGCGGAATTCTTTCCGCCTTTCGCCGGGCTTGGAGAGGGCGGAAAGGGATTCCGTCCCACATGGCTTGCCACGGGCCCGGGAAATGGAAAAGGCGGGATCCCGCATGGGATCCCGCCTTCCAACCAAGGGAAACGCCGTCTGGTGGTGGTGTGACGGCGAAAGGGGATGTGTCACCAGTGAGTGCGGATTCCGATCAGCCAGGAATCGTTGTTGTACTCGGTGGCGGTGCCGACGATGCGCTCTGCCTGGGCCCACTCGTAGCCTCCTTGGAGGCGGAGCTTGGTCTTGCAGATCTCGTAGTTGAAGCCGACGAAGAAGGTGCTGAGCCCATCCACCTGCGGACGCGAGGCGAACTGCTGCGGACGCCCGATGCGGCCATCGCTGAGATAGGCATAGCGGGCGACGAGCTGCAGCCTGTCGGTGATGTCGTAGTAGGGGGTGACCTGGAACCCGTGGGAGTCGTCCCCGATGGAGAGCCGCCCGTCCTGACGGTCGAGCCCGGCGATGATGTCCGTGTTCAGGCCGAAGCGACCCCACTTGGACTCGCTACCGACGGCGAACACGTTCTCGTAGGGAGAGCCCGCAAAGGTCTCCCGCGTGCGACGGTTCTGGTCGACGTGCTGGTAGTCGAAGAACAGGGTGGTGGACTCGTCGAGCTCGTAGTTGGCCCGGTAGGTGACCGAAGCGCCAGCATCCTCGAAGGAGGGCCATGCGAAGTCGTCTTCGAAGGCGGTGCCCCAGACGCCGATCTCGTGGTTCAGACCGAGCCCCGTGAATCCCACCGCAGCGCCCCAGAGCTTCTGGGAGAGGAAGTTCTGGGTGAGGATGGAGCGCTCGAAGACGAGAAGGCTGTTCGAGGAGCCCCGGTATTCGCTGAGGATCTTCTGCTTCTGCTTGCCGACCGCGATGTAGAAGTCGTCGGAGGGATCCCATTGCAGGATCAGCTCGTCGAGGTTGTCCACGAAGCGGTCGCCGTCGAAGTGCGGGGAGGTGTCGAGGTTGTAGATGTTCTGGAACGAGAGGTCGTTGGCCAGCTTGGCCGCGAAGCCCGCCCGGAAGCGACGGTGGTCCCAGGCTTCGCTCTCGCCTCCGCCGGCGTAGTCGTCCTCGGTGTCGATGAAGTTGCCGTGGTAGCGGCCGGTGAACTTCACGCTCTTGACGAAGCCGTCCCCTTCGTAGAGGACGTTGTGCTTGAAGATGTCGCAGAAGGACCAGTTCTCCACTGGAGCCTTGTCGTTGACGATGGCCTTGCCGTAGTCGCCGGCGAGGAGGGGAGTGGCTGCGGCGGCCGCCGATACGGCGACGCCGGCCACCGATTGCTTTAGTCGATGGATGGATGACATACTGGAGTCGTTGGATTGGGTTGTTTAACGCACACCGCCTGCGGATGATGCAGGCGGCGATTCAGTTAAGCGATCCTTGGCTCCTTATGTCCGGTCACGGCGGATCCCGTTGGGAGAGGAAAGTGTTGTCTCGCGATGGGATTGCAAGGATTTTTTTCCCGACGCCCTGCGTTTTTTCCTGCCGACGACAGGGTGGGGACCTCCCTCGTCCGCTCCTGCGGGGTGCCGGAGTCCTTTGCCCGCAAGGGAATCCTTGCCGGTTCCGGGCCAAGCGGGAGGCGAGGCCCGGGGTGCGGTTTTTAAATGTAAATTTACACTTGATTAGTGTAGATTTAAGTGTTTGATGGAGGCCATTCCAACGAAACCGCCGATTTCCCTCCGCCCTTTTTTCCATGGCCGCCTCCCATTCTCCTGTCCCGCCGTCCTCCGATCCGGAGGTCGTCTCCTGGCTGCAAGTCGTCGAGCGCAAGGTCGCCGCGCTCCGGTTCGGGTCCGTGCAGATCGTGGTGCACGAGGGACGCGTCACCCAGATCGAGAGCACCGAGAAATTCCGCTTCCAGTCCCGCCCTCCGGGCGAAGCCGCCGCCCCCGAGGAGGGGGAAGGATGATTTTCCGATTTTCCGAACCGCTGTCCGATCCACCCACCACCCAACCCCGCATCATGAGCAAGACACGCCTGAATCCCGAATTCCGCACGAAAATGTCCGAGCTGATCCTCGGCTTCATCGAGCACTGCGAGATCTCCCGAACCCTCATCGGGCAGATCGAGCGCTTTGTGCGCCACAATGGCCGCAAGTACGGCCTCCCCACCTTCACGGTCTACGGTCCTCCGGAGCCGGGGGTGGAGACCAGCTTCGTCAACCTCCTCGG
>CAYSZN010000447.1:0-3839 GCA_964435425.1 uncultured Akkermansia sp.
TCTGGCTGGGCGGTCTCTCCACCTTTCATGTCGGCGGGTTGGGCATCTATGCGCGCGCCTTCCGCAGCGGCGCGAAGGTGATGCCGATGGCGTGGGATGGCTGGACCCGGGATGGAGTGGCCTTTCTCCACGCGGCGAGGGAGGCGGGGGCGACGTTGGCTTCGCTCACACCGACGCATCTTTGGGATTTGGTCAGGGCGGGGGCGCGGTGTCCGGCGGGCCTGCGCGGTATCTTTCTCGGAGGCGGAAGGATCGATCCGGCCTTGGTCGCGGAGGCTCGCGGGTTCGGCTGGCCGCTCTGGCCGACCTACGGCATGTCGGAGACCGCGTCGCAGGTGGCGACGAACCTCGAAGGCGGGCCGGAGTGGCTGCCCCTGCTGCCGATCTGGGAGGCGCGGACGGACGGGGAAGGACGGCTGTGGCTGCGGGGAGCGGCGCTGTTCTCCGGCTATGCCTTGCGCGGAGAGAAGGGCTGGCGCTTCGATCCCGCGCGGGATGCGGAGGGCTGGTTCGCGACGGGCGACTGTTGCGAGCGGCGCGGAGGCGAACTGCGTTTTCTCTCCCGCATCGATGGGGCGGTGAAGGTTTTGGGCGAGCTTGTCTCCGTCGCTTCGTTGAACGACAGGCTCGCGGTCTTCGGCATCGTCGGTTGGATCGTCGCCCTGCCCGATCCCCGTCGCGGGCACGAGCTGGTGCTGGTGAGCGAAGGCGGCGACGGGGAGGAATGGATACGCTTCAACGAGGGCCTGCCGCCCGTCGAGCACCTCGTGCGCCAGGTTGCAGTGGCGGAACTGCCCCGGACCGGACTGGGAAAGCCGGACCGGGCGAGGATCGAGGAATTGGCGCGGGGGGCGGGTGGAACGTCCCGGAGGGACGAAGGAAATTAGCTGGGGGTGGACTCGCGAAGCGGGGGAAATCCCCGGAATCCACCTACATCTTGGGCACCTCGGAGGGGTGCGAGAAGGTCCGGCACGCGGGAGCCGACGGCTTCCCTTGCATCGGGCGTTTCTCCCGCTCCTCCGGAGCGGTTCAACTTTTCGTGGGTGAATCCGGTGGTTGCGCTCGTTCCTCGCTCCACCACCGGCTATTTTCTTCCACCCCTTCGGGGCATTCCGCGATCTGCCATCTCAATCTTGACGAACATCCCAAGCATCAAGGCTGCGCCGGCGGAGTCGTCAGATAGGCGAGCAGATCGGCCATTTCCTCCACGGTCAGGGTCGCCTCCAGTCCTTCCGGCATCAGCGACTGGCCGAGGCCTGTCATCCCGGTGATCTCGCCACGGGGAATGGTGCGGTCGATGCCGCCCGGCATCCGCAGGGTCACTTCGCTGGCGTTCTCGGACAGGATCATCCCGGTCGCGGGCGGTCCCTCGCGGAACTCGAAGGTGTAGGCCTGGTACTGCGGCGCGACCTCGCGGTTCGGATCGAGAATGTTGCCGAGCAGGGTCTCCGCTCCGCCGGCGGCGAAGCTGGCGACGGGCGGCCCCAGGGCGATGCCCTCGTCTTCGTGGGACTTGTGGCAGGCGATGCAGACCTTCATGAAGGCGAGCTTGCCCTTGGCCGGATCGCCTTTCATCGCGAGGGCGGGCTGGTAGGCGTCGACGACGTCGGAGCGCTTCACCACGGGCGGCAGCACCTCGGCGGCGAGCGTCTGGACTCCGGCGTCGGCGTGGCGGCGCAGGTTCTCGATGAGGCTGGCGGGGGCGTCGGCGAGCATCACCTTCTCGTCGCGGATCGCGGAAAGGAAGGCGGTCGAGGCCTTGGCGTTGGCGAGGAGCCGGACGCCGAGCTCGTCCTTCGCGGCGGGTTCGAGGGAGCCGAAGCGCCCGATCAGGTAGTCGAGGTCGGCGATGGCTCCGACGAGGGCCGAGGCCAGGGCGGGATCTCCCGAGTCCGATTCGAGCGTGGAGCGGAAGAGCGCCTGCGTCTCCGCGCCGGGGAGCAGCGCGAGGAGCTTCACGGCGGCAATGCGCGACGGGGCGGGGGACGAGGCGTTGGTCAGGATCTCCGAGGCCTTGGCCGAAAGGTCGGCCCATCGCGGCGAGGCGGCGAAGGATTTCCAGTCGCCCTTGGACCGGACGAGGCCCTCGCGCAGGCTCGTGAGCAGGGAAACGGCATTGCTGTCGGGCGTTCCGGCCGCCAGCGCGTCGCCGACGGTGGCGAGCAGGGCGGGATCGTTGGCCCGTCCGATCATGCCGACGAGCTGGGCGCGGAAGGCCCCTGGGGCGCTCTGCGACTTCTCCCAGGCCACCGCGAGGTCGGCGGGGGTGCGGAGCGAGTTGAGGACTGCGGCCTCCATCCAGCGGTCGCCGATGGAGGACTCGATGTGGTCGAGGAGCGGAGTCTCCGAGGCGAGGACGGCGGGGAAGGGCTCGACCGCGGGCACCGGCGCGGCGGGCTTGCCGCGCTCGTAGAGGAGACGGCGGGCGGTGGTGCGGTGCCAGTCGTTCGGGTGTTGTGTCAGGGTGGCCAGCTCCTCGTCGGAGAGGGCGCCGAGATCGGAGAACTGCGGGGGCTGGAATCCCTCCGGCGCGACGCGGTAGATGCGACCGCGGTCGTTCCCGGCGTTCAGGTCGAGGTGCTTCTTGATCGGCTCGGGCAGGGACCAGGGATGCTCGATCGTCTCGCGGTACATGTCGGCGATGTAGAGGCAGCCGTCGGGGCCGGTCGCGAAGGAGCAGGGGCGGAACCAGGTGTCGCTGCTGCGGAGGAACTCGGTGGTTTCGTCAGGATTCTTGCGATGGCCGACGGGCTGGACCGATCCCGGTCTCGTGGAGATGATCTTGCGGTGGACGAGATTGCTCCCCACGTCGCCGATGAAGGCGTTGTCGCGGAACTCGGCGGGGAAAGCGTCGCCCCAGTAGAGATGGATGCCCGTCGCGGCGACGAGGAAGCCCGAGACGCGGCCTCCGCCCTCGACGATGCCCTTCACCACCCCGGCGACGCGCCAGCGCGTCCTGACAATGCGCCAAGGCTCGTCCGGGCTGATGCGGTGGACGTTCGGCGCGGGTCCGTCCTCGGCGATGCTGAGGAAAGGAGTGGGCAGGCTGAACCACGGATTCGACTTCACCTGATGGCGCTCGTAGGCGGCCCAGACGAGGTGGTTGGAGTTGCTGCACATATAGCGGCGTCCCTGCGAGTCGAAGCTCAGGCCGTATTGGGCCGTGCCGTTCTCCTGCCGCAGGTCCAGCTCCTCGGGATCGAAGGAGAAATCCGCCCCGCGCACGGAGACGGCGGCGACGTTCGGATCGTCGGGCCGGGTCACGTTGCCGCCGTTCGCCGCGGTCGCGCCCCAGATGCGGTTGTCCGGTCCCCAGCGCAGGCTGTTGAAGAGCGCCTGCATGTTCAGCCGCAGGTCGTTGCCCGCGCCGAAGCCGGTGAAGACAGTTCGCTCCTCGTCGCAGACGCCGTCGCCGTCCGTGTCCTTGAAGTAGTAGATGTCCGGCGTCGCGCCGACGAAGACTCCGCCCTTGTAGCAGAGGATGGCGCTGGGCCACTTGAGCTTGTCCTTGAAGACGACGCTCTTCTCGAAGACTCCGTCGTGGTCGTCGTCGTAGAGGAGCCGCACCTGGCACACAGCGTCCTCGCGGCGCTCGGAGTAGCCGACCATCTCGACGACGTAGAGGCGGCCCTTCTCGTCGAAGGACATGGCGATGGGATCGGTCACGTCCGGTTCGTGGGCGGCGAGGGTGAGCTGGAATCCCGGCTCGATCTCGAAGGTGCCCAGCGCGTCGACCGGCTCCACCGGGGCAATGCGGGGAAATTCGTCAGCGGAGATCTCGGGCCCGTCCTGGGCGGTCGCGGAAGCCGCGAGGGCGAGGGAGAGGGCGCAAAGAAGGG
>CAYSZN010000448.1:0-3836 GCA_964435425.1 uncultured Akkermansia sp.
CGGCGGGGCTCCTGCCCGAGCTGTCCATGGGCATGTCGGGCGACTACGAAATGGCCATTGAGGAAGGCGCGACCATCGTGCGGGTGGGCCAAGGCATCTTCGGCCGACGACCCGGCTCCGACGCCCACTATTGGCCGGGGCTGATTCCGGGCTAACCGGAGGCTTCGGCGGGCACGCGGGAGCGTGCCCCTCCATGGCCAATATCGATTCGGAGTTCAACGGTAGCCCTGACCGGCCCGGTCAGGGAAGGAACGTCGTTCGGATACCCGCTTGGCCGCGCGGGCCGCACGGCCTTACCCGCTGGCCTGCCGGAATGGCCGCCATTCAAGCCAAAATCTCGCGGACGACCCGGCCATGCACGTCGGTAAGGCGGAAGTCGCGACCGGCGTAGCGGTAGGTGAGGCGCTGGTGGTCGAGCCCCAGCAAGTGCAGCATGGTGGCGTGGAGGTCGTGGACGCTCACGGGATCCTTCTCCGCCTTGAATCCGAACTCGTCGGTGGCTCCGTGGACGGTGCCGCCCCGGATGCCGCCTCCGGCCATCCAGACGCTGAAGCCGTAGTGGTTGTGGTCCCGTCCCATCTGGGGCTTGCCGGCACCGCTCAGCTCGACGGTGGGCGTGCGTCCGAACTCGCCGCCCCAGAGGACGAGGGTGTCCTCGAAGAGACCGCGCTGCTTCAAGTCGGTGAGGAGGGCGGCGATGGGGCCGTCGAGCTCGGCGGAGAGCTTGCGGTGGTTCTTCTCGATGTCGTTGTGGTTGTCCCAGGGCTGGCCGGCTCCGTGCCAGAGCTGCACGTAGCGGACGCCCCGCTCGAGGAGGCGGCGGGCCATCAGGGTCTGGCGGCCGTGGACGGTGTCGCCGTAGAGCTCGCGGATGTGGGCCGGCTCCTTCGAAAGGTCGAAGGCGTCGCTGGCCTCGTGCTGCATGCGGAAGGCGAGCTCGTAGGAATGGATGCGGGCGTCGAGCCTCTCGTCGAGCCGGGCCTCGCGGTGGCGGGCGTTCCAGCGGGCGAGCAGGTCGAGCTGACGGCGCTGGTCGGCGATGCCGATCTGCGGATGGTCGATGTTCTCGACGAGGCGGCCCAGCTCCCGGTGGCTGGTGTCGACATAGGTGCCCTGAAACGCTCCGGGGAGAAAGGCGGATTGCCAGTTCTCGTTGTCCTTGATCGGCATGCCTCCGGGGCACATGGCGATGAAGCCGGGCAGGTTCTGGCTCTCCGACCCGAGTCCATAGAGAGTCCAGGCGCCGAAGCTGGGACGCGCCTGGACGGAGTCGCCGCAGTTCATGAGCATCAGCGAGGGCTCGTGGTTGGGCACCTGGGCGACCATGGAGCGGACCACGGCGATGTCGTCGATGTGCTGCGCAGTCTTCGCGAAGAGCTCGCTCACCTCGATGCCGGATTCGCCATGGCGCCGGAACTGGAAGGGAGAGGGAAAGGCCGCTCCCGTCTTGCGCTCCGTGGTCAGGGTGTTGGCGAGCGGCTTGCCCGCGTATTGGGCGAGGGCCGGCTTCGGGTCGAAGGTGTCGATGTGCGAGGGGCCGCCGTTGAGGAAGAAATGGACGACGCGCTTCGCCCTGCCGGGGAAGTGGCCGCCGCGCGCGAGGAGCGGATTTTCTGCGGCGAGGAGTCCCTCTTCGCCGAGCAGTCCACCGAGGGCGAGGGAGCCGAATCCGAGGGCGGAGCGCTGGAGGAGGGCGCGGCGGGACAGGGTCAGGTGGTCCATGGTAGAGGGTTGGGTCTGCTGAAATGGCCGGTCAGTCCACAAAGAGAAATTCGTTGGAGCAGAGGATCGTCTGGGCGAGCTGCTCCCAGGCGGAAAGCAAGGCGGTCCGGTGGATGGGGAAGTCCTTTTTCGCGTTCCACGGCAGAGAGGGGTTTTCGGGATCTGCCTGCGTGTCGGCGAGCTGGATCTCCCAGAGGAACTGGTCGTGGCCGAGACCGCCGCCGATGTCGACGAGGAAGTCGATGGTCTCGCCCGCCTCGACCGAAAGAGCCTCGACGCTGAGGTCGATGGATTTGGCATGGACGGAGGCGGAGCCGAGCAGCCCGACGCGAGAGCTGACGACGAAGGCGCGGATGCCGTCGCCCTGGCTGGGCTCGTGGACGAGCTTCGACTGGAGCGAGATTCTCGCCGCGCGGGGCGCGGTCCAGCGACGCACTGCGGCGCGGCTGCGGTCGTTGCCGGGATGCCCTCCCTCCGCGGTGAGCTGCACCCAGCCGAGCGCGGCATCGGGCCAGTCCGGTCCGCCCTGCCAGGCGTCGCCGGTGAAGTGCGGCAGCGGCGTGAAGCCATCGACGCGCTGGTTCTCCTCGTCCATGGCGCCGTATCCATAGGTCCAGTCGGCGGCGGTCGGCGGCTCGCGCGGCAGCTCGAGATCTCCGGCCCCGTCGATCAGGGCGAGGGACTCGGCGATCTCGGCATGGGTGGGATCGCGCTGCAGGGCGAGATGGAAGAGGGCGCGGACCCTCGCCGGATCGGCGGACTCGTCCGCCGTCGCCTTGGCCAGCGTCCGGGCACGGTCGAGGACAAAGGGATGGTTCAGGAAGAAGAGCGCCTGCTGCGGCACCGTCGTCTCGTTGCGCTTCGGAATGTGCAGGTCGGGATTGGCGAAGTCGAAGACCCGCAGGGTGCCGGGCACGAACTGCCGATCGACCTGGCCGTAGAGGGCGCGCCGCTTCATGTAGGGAGCGCTGAAGGCCTCGACCGGCTTGCCGCCGATGGCCCGGTCGAGATCCCCGGTCGCGGCCATCATGGAGTCGCGGAATTCCTCGTAGCCGAGACGGCGGGAGCTCATGCGCCAGAGGAGGCGGTTGCCGGGATCGAGGGCCTGCGCCTGCCGGCGGGCGTCGGCATCCGCAGGCCCCTGCGACGACTGGCGAAAGGTGGCCGAGGTGAGGATGTGGCGATGGAGCGCCTTCAGGCTCCAGCCGTCGCGGATGAACTGCCGGGCGAGCCAGTCGAGCAGCTCGGGATGGGAAGGCGGTGCGGCGCGGGTGCCGAAGTCGCTCGGCGTGTCGACGAGGCCCTGTCCGAAATGATGGGCCCAGACGCGGTTCACCATGACCCGCGCGGTGAGAGGATTGGCCGGATCGGCGATGGCTTTGGCCAGCTCGTGCCGACCGCTGCCGGAGGAGAAGGCCCGGCGGGACTCACCGGCGAGGATGCCGAGGAATTGCCTCGGCACCCGCTCTCCCTGATTCAGCGGATTGCCCCGCAGGAGAATGCGCGGCTCGGTCGGGAGGGTGCGGTCGGTCAGGATCAGCGCGGCCTTGGCCGTCTCGGGGGCGCTGACGATGGCCTGGGCGATCTGGTTGTCGAGCTTCCACAGCTCGTTGAGGGTCCCCGTGTCGAAGAATGTCTCGACATCCGCGACGAAACCCTCGGGCACTTCGCAGGGCGAGCCCGGTCCATGAAGCACTCGGCGGAGCGTCTCCTCGTCGGGATCCGGCAAGGCCATGGGCGGGGATTTTCCGACGGCAGCGGCTTCGGACACGGCCGATGTCCAGCGGCCATGGATCTCCGAGAGCGCCCCGGCGTATCGAGAGACGACATCATCGAAGGAAGTCGGCGGCGTGGCGAAGGCCCGGGCGATCAAGGGATGGGCACCGTCCAGAGAGACCGTCTTGGCCTTCTCCGCGAACGCCTCCTTCCCGAGAGCCGCGTAGGCATGCCAGAGGCGGAAGACCGGATCGCTCTCTTCCGCCGCCGCCCGCAGATGGTCGCGCCAGGCATGGACGAAGGCCGGGAGCAGATCCGTCTTCTGGAAGATCTGGTCGAAGCCATCGGCGGGATACTTGTCGAGCTCGGTCTGCGCCTTCAGGTAGTCCGCGAGCCGC
>CAYSZN010000449.1:0-1620 GCA_964435425.1 uncultured Akkermansia sp.
CTTTGTCCCGGAGGCGGTCCAGCAGGAGCGCGGCGTTGCGGACCCCGTGCTCGGGCACGCCCGACAGGGTGTTGTGGGCGGCCACGGCGGCCTCGAAGGCCTCGAAATCGAGATCGCTCCGGGTCAGGTATTGCTTCACTGCGGGCAGGGCCTCTCGGGTCTCGCGGTGGGACAGCCAGCGCAGCCCTTCAAAGTTCACCGCCGGATCGGGATCGCGCAGCAGAGTTTCGACCCAGGGGGTGGGATCGGCCTCCGACGCGGACAGGGCGAGCACGGCGGAGAGACGCCGGTCCGAAGGCAGACGGGAGAATCCCTCCGGCGTCCAGCCGGTCGAGGCTTCCTTGGCCAAGCGCACCAAGGCGGCCCGGGCGACAAAGGGATCCTCGTGGGCGGCCAGATCGAACAAGGCCTCCTCGGTCAACGCCTCGGCCGCCGTTCCGATGCGTTGGGCGAGCTTGGCCTCCGCCGTCGCCTCCTCCAGTTCGAGCGACCCGACCCAACCAGCCTTTTCAAGATCGATCTCCAGTTTCCAGAGGCGGCCAAAACCATGCACCGGGTAGCGGCCATCCACCCAGTCGGTCATGTACCACGTGAGCTTGCCGGAATTCTGCGGCGAGGGATCCCGCGCGATGCAGGTGGGACGGAAGAAGAAGGAGCCCTGCACGAGAGGGAGTCGCTCCCCGGCCCGGTAGCTGGCTCCATGGCGCACGAGGGGAAAGAAATCGACGCGATGGTCGCCCCAGGCCGGGATCAGCACGCCACGCCCCAGCGGCAGGACGGCGCAGGGGGCCTCGCCCGAGGGGGCGACCATGGGTAGGGAGCCGCGCAGTTCGCCGTTCCATCCGACAAAGGGATGGTGCGCCGCGCCGCCGTAGTGGCGGCGGTATCCGTAGTCGCCGCCTTCCATGATATGCAGCAGCCGGCAGGGCGGACGCTCCCCTGGATCGTTGTCCACCACGAAGATTTCCCCGTCCTCGCGGACGCAGATGCCGAAGGGATTCCAGACGCCGCGGGCGATCCAGCGCAGCTTGGAGCCATCGGGAGCGCAGCGGAAGATCCCGCCCTCGGCGCGACCCGCATGGGAGCTGCCATCGGAGCCCTTCATGGTCCAGGGCTTGGCGAAATTCTCCCCCAGTCCGAAGACGAGGTCGCCGTCGGGATGCCACGCGAGCCCGGCCATGCCGTTGTGGGGATAGCTCTCCTCGGATTCCAGCCTGACCACCGTCTCCTCCAAATCGGCCTTGCCGTCGTCATCCGTGTCCTTGAGGCGCAGGATGCGGCCGCGCTCCGCGAGATAGACCCATCCGTCCGGCCCCAGCTCCAGATCCATGGTATGCGCGGTGGCGTTGTAGAACACCGTCCGCTTGCCGTCGGGCGCGAAGACCAGCACCTCGTCCCTGTCCGGCCCCGGATAGTCCTTGGGCGTCTCGTGGGTATGCGAGGCCACCAGCCAGACCTTGCCCTGCGCGTCCACGTCGATGCCCGTCGGGGTGACCACGGCGGGATGCTCCGCGATCCTTTCGATGGTCACGCCATCCCGCAGCGCCTTCGCCTCCGGGGCGGGAGGCTGCTGGTGGGTCTCTCCTCGGCTGCCGTGGCGGAAACCTCTCCGCAGCCTCC
>CAYSZN010000449.1:1630-3829 GCA_964435425.1 uncultured Akkermansia sp.
AGACCCACCAGCAGGAATGTGGAAATCCGGCAGAGGGTCGATGCGGCAAGAGGGTCCATGGATGGGTGCAGAGAGTCAGGGAAGGTTGGGATGAAGCTCCCCGAGAATGCACCTGTCCACTGCAAGGTCGCAATGGCATGTAGCCGTATGGCCCCGGCATGTTGCCGTATGGGGGGAAGTGGAGGGTGGATGGTTGAGAGTTGAGAGCCGGAACCAGCGAAGGTGCGATCGTCCCCCGACTTTGCCGACCTATCGGACAGTCGGATGGGCTTGCCGTCAGGCAAGGGTAGGGGCCGAGCGGCCCGCGCGGCCAATCGGGCGTCCAAGCGACGTTCGCTCCCCGAGCGGGCCGCTCGGGGCTACCTTCCGGCCTCTCAACTAAACCGGGCATCCCGTCGCCAGAGTGGCGGCCGGTTCCGGGGAAACGGGGCCCTCGAGTTCCTGCCGCGGTCCGAAGAACTCGAAATGCGCCTGCGAGGCGGGAATGCCCCAGGCGAGGAGTTGATGGTAGATGTGGACCATGAAGGGCTTGGGTCCGCAGAAGTAGTAGTCGGCGTCGCGCTCCGGAACGAGCGACTCGATCAGGGCGGCATCGACCTGTCCCTCGGCCACGACGACCCCGTCCATGCGGGCGAGATCCATGTCCGTGGGGGCGTCGTAGCGGTAGCGGACCGTCAGGTTGGAATGCGTTCGGACCAGACGATCGACGCGGCGCTTGAAGGCGTGGAAGCGGCTGTTGAGGCTGCCGTGGAGGAAGCAGATGGGACGGTCCGGGGTCTTGTCCAGAGTGGCCAGCAGCATGCTGAGCACCGGAGTGATGCCGACGCCGGCCGAGAGCAGCACCAACGGACGTTGGTGCTGTTCGGTGGTGTCGATGAAGAACTCGCCGCAGGGAGGCCCCACCTCCAGTTGGTCGCCCACCTTGACCTGATGGTGCAGGAAGTTGGAGACGAACCCGTCCGGCTTGCCCGCGCCGTCGCCGGATTCCCGCTTCACGCTGATGCGCAGCCACGACTGCCCCGGCTTGTCGGAGAGGCTGTAGTTCCGCATCGTCGTGTGTCCGCAGGGGCTGGGCACGCGGACGGTGATGTATTGCCCCGGCTTGAACTCCGGCACGGGGCTGCCATCAAGAGTCTCGAGATAGAAGGAGGTGATGGCCTCGCTCTCTTGCTCCTTGCGGGTGACGAAGAAGGGTTTGAAGCCCGACCAGCCGTGCGGGGCCTGCCTCTGGTCCCGGTAGATCTGCGCCTCGCGGCCGATCAAGATGTCGGCGAGGAACTGGTAGGCCTCGGCCCAGGCGTGAATGATCTCGTCCGTGGCACCGTCGCCGAGCACTTCCTTGATGGAGGCGAGCAGGTTCTCGCCGACGATGGGGTAGTGCTCCGGCTGGATCGTCAGGGAGGCGTGCTTCTGGGCGATCAGCTCCACCGCACCGCCCAGCACCTCGAGATTGTCGATGTTCGCCGCATAGGAGCAGATGGCAGCTGCCAGGGCCTTCTGCTGCAAGCCGGCCGTCTGGTTGGCCGAATTGAAGAAGGGCGCCACCTCCGGATTGTTGTGGAACATCCGGTGGTAGAAATGGCGGGTCAGCGTCTCCCCGTGCTCTTCGAGGATGGGGGCGGTGGCTTTGACGAGGGCGATGGTCTGGGGGGCAAGCATGGGAGGGTTGGGTTGGTTCGTTAAACAGGTAAATAAAATACCTCTTTAAACCAGCGGAAAATCTACCTATTTGCGTGATCTCCTGCTAAGGTAGGGGAGTCCATGCAGCTCACCTACCACACGGACTACGCGCTGAGGTTGCTGATCTATCTGGCCACGAGGCCGGACCGGATCGTGACGACGCGCGAGGTGGCGGAGTTCTACGGGATTTCGCTGAACCACCTCGTGAAGGTGGCGAAGTCGCTGACCCAGGCCGGGTGGGTGGTGTCCACGCGCGGCGTCGGCGGAGGTGTGAGGATCGCGGAGCACACGCCCGACGTCACTCTGGCGGCGGTCGTGAGCCATACGGAGAACACCCACCTGGTCGAGTGCTTCCACAGCGAGACCAACGCCTGCCCGATCCACCATTGCTGCCAGCTCAAATCCGCCCTCCACGAGGCGCACAGGGCGTTCTTCGCGGTGCTCGACCGCTACACCGTCCGCGACCTCGCCCTGACGCCGGGGCATCTGGGAATGCTGGCGAAGCGGGCCTGAGGGGAG
>CAYSZN010000450.1:0-3781 GCA_964435425.1 uncultured Akkermansia sp.
TCTCCATCAGCCTGCGCCACATCGGCGAGGTCGGCAAGGCCGCCGAGGTGAAGGCGCTCGTCAACATGGTGATGAACATCAACACCGCCGGTCTCGCCGAGGGCCTCGGTCTCGCCGCCGCGCTGGGCCACGACCTCGGGATGATCCGCGAGGTCTTCTCCCAGACCGGGGCGAACTCCCGCGTCCTCGAGACCGACGCCGCCGACATGGTGGACCGCGAGCACGACTGCTGGTTCTCCGCCGAGCACGCCGCGAAGGACTCCGGCATCGCCGCCGGTCTTGCCAAGTCGGTCAAGCTGGCGCTTCCCCTCAACGATGCGACCAAGGCCCAGTACGACCGCATGGTCGATCTCGGCATCGGCGGCCTCGACAAGTCGGGCATCGCCGAGCTGACCTTCCCCGGCCGTAAGGGAGCGGCGAAAAAGAAAGGGAAGAAGGGGAAATAGCAGAACGAACGGATTCGGT
Organism: uncultured Akkermansia sp.; assembly: GCA_964435425.1. GTDB lineage: Bacteria > Verrucomicrobiota > Verrucomicrobiia > Verrucomicrobiales > DEV007 > Arctic95D-9. The sequence goes on from CAYSZN010000450.1 coordinate 466, forward strand.
GGAGGGAACACGGCGCTCCCTCCGCGCGTTCGGGCATGTCCGGTAGCGTCCGCATCGGACAAGCGAGACCCCTCACTTCTGCTTCAGCATCCTGTCGAGGGACTCGCCGAAGGCCTTTCCGCTCTCTTCCCGGGTCATGAAGGGATTCCGTTCGCGCAGCTCCCGCATCTGGTCGAAGAGCTGTCGGCGCTGGTCCTCGGAGAGGCGGTCCATCTTCTCCCGGATCTCGGGGGGAGGGCCCCGTCTTTCGGATCTTCCTCCGCGCCGGCCTGCGGCCATGATCGCCGTCGGCCCGCCATTCGGCTCGGTGGATGGGCCGGCCGCCGGCTTGGATTCGCCGGGCTTCAGCTGGAATTCGGCGTAGCGCACCGTCACGACTTCGCCGCCGTCGATCGCGATCTTCGCCGCGACGGTTTCGAGATCCCCGTCGGATTTCATCTCGACCATCTTCCACCCCTGCGAATTGGCCTTGGTGGAGACGACGTAGGTCTCCTTCGTCTCCTTGTTCATGACCGTGGCGACGCGTTCTCCCTCGACTTCGGCGACGCCGGTGAGGATGAGCAGATCGCTGAGGTTCAGCGAGCGGAGAAATGGCGACTGCCCCTTCAGCGCACTGAAATCCTCCGCCACGACGGTCGTGGGGGCGACGTCCTCCTGCGCCGCCAAGGGTGCGGTGGCGGCGAGGGCTGCGAGCAACACTGGGAATTTCATGCCGTGAAGAGGGAAACCCCGGACCGATCCGCCCGTTTCAAAATCCGAAATCCGAAGCTCGAAATCCGAAGCGGTTCCTCCCTCGTGACCCATTCACGGCTCGATCCGATGCTCCCGCAGGAAGGGCACGAGCTCGTCCACGCCGAAGTCGGCGAGGAGGAGTTCCCCGTAGGTCATCGTCGGGGCGCTGCTCTGGCCGGAGAGACGCCGCATCTCCTCGTAGAGGGCGGGATCGGCGGTCACATCGAGGACGCGGAATCCGTATCCGGCCTGCTTCAGCCAGGCGACGACGTCGACGCACCAGGGGCAGCGGGGCTTGATGTAGACCTTCAGTTCGGGCGTTGCGGACATGGAAGCAGCATCGGCCATCATTCATCGTTGGCAAGCTGCGTCACCTTCAGCCCTTTCTCGCGGAGCAGGTCGACGACGCTGCCCTCGCCTGCGAGATGGGCCGCTCCGACGAGAAACATGACATCGCGGTCGGTGGCGAGCGCCCTCTCGATCTCGGGGATCCAGTTGCGGTTCCTCTCGTCGAGGAGCGCCTCGCGCAGCTCGGGAGGCATGCTGTCGTCCTGCGCCAGCCTTTCGGCGATGCCTTGGCCGTCTCCCCTCCGCCAGGCCTGCATGATGGCCTCGAGTGTTTCGGCACTGCGCTCGGGCTCGTCGAGGGTCCTGTGGATCCACTTCTCGATGGAGGCATCCTCGAAGCGGTCGAAGAGCTGCACCTGGTAGGCGATCGTCTCGAGGCCCCGGCTCGGCTTGCCGTCTGCGACGCTCTTTCCGAAATAGGTCGTCTCCAGTCCCAACTCCGTCTTCGCCCCCTGCCGGGCCGCTTCGAGGGAGGAAAGCGTGAGGAAGATCATTCCGGGCGAGAACCGGTCGAACAGCGAGGGCGCCACCCCTTGCTCCTTCAGATAGCCGCGCAGCCGCTCCACCGTCTCCGTGCCGAAGCGGTCGGCGATCGTCTCGCCCTCGGGGAGACTGCCGAGCTTCAGCATCTCCGCCGCCGCCCCCGGCCGCATCATCGCCGCCATGTCGATCTCGAAGACCAGCTCCTCCGATTCCGCATAGACGCGGTCGAAGGCCGCTGGGATGGGCAGGTCCTGCTCCCGTAGCAAATGGACGGAACCCGCGAGATAGACCGTCGAGTCCTCGTCGGAGATCTTCCAGATCGGAACCCTTGCCGGCTCTTCGGCAGCCAGTGGACCCGCGAAAGCGAAGGGGAGGACGAAGACGGCGGGATGGGTCGGAAGCTTCATGGCGGCGAATGGGCAGAGCCAGGGAAAGGTCCCGGCTTGTCGCCCATGGCGCAAGCGATTCCGTCGCGTTCCGCTTCCGCCGGTGGCCCGAGAGGGTTGGGTCGTCGACCCGGCAGGGTCCGGTGAATGGAGGATCGACAATTTGTTTGTAAATGCAAGAAATCTGGCTAATCTGGATTTCATGATCTTCGGTCAAAGTGGCGCAAAATTCAGTTGGGTCGACGGCCTCTATCTGCTCCGGTCGCGCTGGCCTCTCGTTCTGCTGATCGGCTCCCTCGTGCTGCTGGCAGGCGCGATGGTGCGCTCGAAGAGCCCACGCCTGCATGAGGCGGCGGCCCGGATCGCCTTCGATTGGGCGGAGGATCCGGCCAGGGATCCCGCCGGAGGGCCGGAATTCCGGCCGGACCGCCGGACCGACCTCTCCCGCTACGCCGCCGAGCTCTCGGACCGTAGCCTTCTTTCCGAAGTGGTCGCCCCCTGCAGTCTCGCTGCGAGGTGGGGTTTCTCGGAGGAGGAGGAAGGGCTGCGCCTGCTCGGATCGCGCCTGCGCATCGACACCGTTCCCTCGCAGCGCCTCCTCGTCGTCTCCGCCCGCGATCTCTCCCGCGGGCACGCCGCCGCCCTCGCGAACGTCCTCGCCGGGCGTTTCGTCGCGAGAAAGGAAGCGGAGGCGAAGGTGGACGCGGACGCACGGGTGCGGCGCTTCGAAGCGGAGCGGGAGGAGTGCTCCGCCCGGATCGCCGCCACCGAGGCCCGCCTCGTCGCGCTTGCGCAGGAAGACGGGACGTCCTCCGAGGAGGTCGCGGAGCTGCGCCGTCTTCTGGTCAGCCAGAGGAACCTGTTCCATTCGCTCGAGGCGAAGCGGCAGATGGCCCTCCTCGAGGCGCAGGAGCCGAAGCCGGTGGCCCGGATCGTGTCCCCGGCCACCGCCGACCGGGCCGTCGCGGTGAATCCACTGTGGCTGAGCCTGCCGGGTTTGGCCCTCCTCGGCCTCGCCCTGGGCGTCGCCCTCGCGCTCTCGGTCCGCCGCGGTGGAATGCGTTGGAGCACCGTCGCCGATCTGATGCGCCGGCTCGACGTTCCCATCGTTGGTTTCGTTCCCCTCTCCGGCGTGTCCGCAGTCGGAGCGAAGGAGAGGCCGCTCTCGCTTCTGGAGCCCTACCGGGACGTCCGCAACCGCCTCCTCCGGCTCCCTGCGGGCGAATGCGCCCTGCTGGCGGTGATGCCCGTGCGGAGGACCGATCCGGTCGCCGAGGCCGTCGTGAACCTCGCCTGCGTCCTCGCCGACGCGGGACGGACCACCCTCGTGATCGACGCTCATTTCAGGCGTCCGGCCCTGCATCGCC
>CAYSZN010000451.1:0-3777 GCA_964435425.1 uncultured Akkermansia sp.
AAGGCGCGGCGACGCCCATCGACGCCTTCCTCGCCACCGCGATGCGGCAGGAAGGACTGGACTTCGCCCCCGAGGCGGACCGCGCCACTCTCCTCCGCCGGATCACCCTCGACCTCACCGGACTGCTTCCGACGCCTGCGGAGGTCGAGGCCTTCGCCGCCGATCCGGACCCTCAGGCCTACGAGAAGGCCGTGGACCGTCTCCTCGCCTCGCCCGCCTACGGCGAACGCTGGGCGCGGCACTGGCTCGACATCGTCGGCTACGCCGATTCGAACGGCTACGCCGAGGCGGATTCCGTGCGTCCCCACGCCTGGCGCTACCGCGACTATGCGATCCGCGCCTTCAACGAGGACAAGCCTTGGGACGAGTTCCTCCGCGAGCAGCTCGCCGGCGACGAGCTCGCCGGGGCCACCCACGCCGACTACCAGGCCGCCGTTCTCGATCCGAAGAAGCTCGACCAGCTCGTCGCGACCGCCTTCCTCCGCATGGCTCCCGACGGCACCGGCGATCCGAACGACGACGCCAAGCTCGCCCGCAACCAGGTCGTCGCCGAGCAGCTCAAGATCGTCAGCTCCTCCCTGCTCGGTCTCACCGTGGCCTGCGCGCAATGCCACGACCACCGCCACGATCCCATCTCGCACGAGGACTACTACCGCTTCCGCGCCCTCTTCGATCCCGCCTACAACTGGGAGGCCTGGCGTCCCCCGGCCCAGCGGCTCTATTCGCTCTACACGCCCGAGGAGCACGCCAAGGCCGCTGAAATCGAAAAAGCCGCCGCCGCGATCGACGCCGAGTCGCGGAGAATGAGCAAGCAGTTCCTCGACGAGATCTTCGAGGTCGAAATTCTCAAATTGCCCGAAGCCGACCGCGAGCCCTACCGCACCGCCCGCGCCACCGCCGACAAGGACCGCACCGAGGAGCAGAAGGCCCTCATCAAGAAGTATCCCTCGGCCCTGGCCCTCTATTCGCTGAACCTCTACGACCAGAAGAAGCAGGATGTGGTGACGGCCATCGGCGCCGAAGCGACGAAGGTGCGTGCCACCAAGCCGCCGCAGAGCTTCGTGATGGCCCTAGCCGAGGTGAAGGGCCAGGTCCCCGAGTCGAAGCTCTTCAACCGGGGCGACCACGAGCAGCCGACGCGCACGGTCACGCCGGGCGAGCTCTCGATCCTCGCCACTCCCGAAATCGAGCCCTTCCAGCCCGCCGCTGTCCCCTCGGGCTCGAGCGGGCGCCGCCTCGCCTACGCGAACTGGCTGACGAACGGGCAGCATCCCCTCGTCGCCCGCGTCCTCGTGAACCGCTTCTGGATGCACCATTTCGGCCGCGGCATCGTCGCCACGCCCGGCGACTTCGGCCTCGCCGGCGACCGGCCCTCGCATCCCGAGCTGCTCGACTGGCTCGCCGACGAGTTCGTGAAAGGCGGCTGGAAACTGAAGCCGCTCCACCGCGCCATGCTTCTGAGCCGCGCCTACCGCCAGTCCGCCGACAACGCCCTCGCGAAGGAGCGCGATCCCGACAACCTCCTCCTCGCCCGCCACAAGCTGCGCCGCGTCGAGGCCGAGGCCATGCGCGACTCCATCCTCGCCGCCTCGGGCGCTCTCGTGGACAAGCCCTTCGGCCCGCCCAGCACCATCGCCCGCGATCCTGCCGGACGCATCGTCACCGGCATCGACAAGGGCACCATCACCGTGGCCAAGGTCGAGCCCGGCGGCGAGCAGGACTTCCGCCGCTCCATCTACATCGAGGTCCGCCGCAGCAAGCCCGTGACCGTCCTCGACACCTTCGACGCCCCCGCGATGGCCCCCCATTGCGAGATGCGCAGCCAGACCACCGTGGCCCCGCAGTCGCTCCTGCTGATGAACGACACCTTCATCCTCGACAGCGCCCGCCGCCTCGCCGACCGCCTCCACGAGGAGGTCCCCGGAGACGAGCGCGAGCGCCTCCGCCGCGCCTGGATGCTGCTCTTCGGCAAGGAGCCCGCCGAGTCCGACATCCTCCGCTCCCTCGCCTACCTCCACGAGCAGACCGCCACCCTGACCAGCTACCACGCCGCCCAGCCCGCGCCGAAGGCACCGGCCAAGGACGCCAAGGATCCCAAGGCCGAGGCCCCGCCCGCGCCCGATCCCGCCCGCGAGGCCTTCGCCAGCCTCTGCCAGGTCCTCTACAGCTCGAACCGCTTCCTCTACGTCGAATGAACACCGCCCGCCTCTGCTCGCGCCGCCATTTCCTCCAAGCGAACGGCTTCGGACTCGGCACCCTCGCCCTCGCCACTCTGCTGCGGAAGGACGGCCTCCTCGCCGCGCCGGTGAAGCCCAATCTCGGCCCCGACAACGACTTCACCCTGCTGCCGAAGGAGGCGCACTATCCGGGCAAGGCCAAGGCGATGATCTCCCTCTTCATGATGGGCGGCCCCTCGCAGATGGACCTCTTCGACCCGAAGCCCATGCTGACGAAGTACGACGGGAAGAACTTCCCCGGCGAGATCAAATACGACAATCTCGCCCAGGCCTCCTCGAAGGTCTTCGGCTCGCCGTGGCAGTTCTCGAAGCACGGCGAATGCGGCATGGAGCTGAGCGAGCTGCTGCCCCACCTCGGCAAGGTCGCCGACGACATCTGCCTGATCCGCTCCATGGTCTCGGGCGTCAGCAACCACGCCCAGGGACTCTACGCGATCAATTCGGGCCGCGTCACCGCGGGCAACCCCGCGCTCGGCTCGTGGCTCACCTACGGTCTCGGCAGCGAGACCGAGGAGCTACCCGCCTACATGGTGCTCTCGCATCCCGGCGGACTGCCCACCTTCCAGGGCGAGCACTTCACCAACGGCTGGCTTCCCGCCCTCTACCAGGGAACCGTGGTCCGGGCGACCGAGCCGCGCATCCTCAACCTCGACCCGCCGCCCTCCCTCGCCGGCGAGGGCCAGCGCCGCCAACTCGATCTGCTCCGCAGCCTCAATGAGGAGCACTCCTCCGAGAACCCCGGCGAACTCGACCTGCGCGCCCGCATCGCCAGCTACGAGCTCGCCGCGAAGATGCAGACCGCGGCCAAGGAGGCCCTCGACATCTCCGACGAGCCCGAGCACATCAAGAAGCTCTACGGCGTCGACGATCCCGTCACCCGCGACTACGCGACCCGCTGCCTCATCGCCCGCCGCCTCGTCGAGCGCGGCGTGCGCTACGTGCAGGTGCTCAACGCCGGACAGTCGTGGGACCAGCACAGCGTGCTGCTCGGCGCCCTTCCCAAGCTCTGCGCCGCGACCGACCAGCCCAGCGCCGCCCTCGTCACCGACCTGAAGCAGCGCGGCCTGCTCGACAGCACCGTCGTCCACTGGGGCGGCGAGATGGGCCGTCTCCCCGTGCTCCAGAACGACGCCGGGCGCGACAAGTGGGGCCGCGACCACAACACCTTCGGCTTCAGCCAATGGGTCGCCGGCGGCGGCTTCAAGGGCGGCCACGTCCACGGCGAAACCGACGAATGGAGCCACAAGGCCGTCGTCGATCCCGTGCATCACTACGACTGGCACGCCACCCTGCTGCACGCCTTCGGCCTCGACCACACCAAGCTCACCTACAAGCGCAACGGACTCGCCGCCTCCCTGACCAACGACCAAGGGGCGAAGGTGGTGACGCAGCTGCTGGCGTGAGGGAGCTGAGAGGAGCGCGGGCACTCCTGCCCGCAGTTTGAAAGGCACGCGGCTTCGCCGCCATGAACCGTTGGTTGCGGACAAGAGTGTCCGCGCTCCCATCGGAACCCTGTAGGCGAGGGCATCGACCTCGCCCG
>CAYSZN010000452.1:0-3775 GCA_964435425.1 uncultured Akkermansia sp.
AAACGGGAGGGGGCGAGTAAAGTCCGTCATTCCGTCCGTAAAGAAAATCCGGAGCGGCTTCGGATTTTCCTCCCGAGCGGGACGCAAAGAGGCTGTTGACCGGCGCAGGCAACTCTCTAGCCTCGCTCCATGACACCGCGTTCCCCTCTCCCGTCCCGCCGCCGCTTCCTTCAGTCCGCCACCACTCTGGCGGTTCCCTTTCTCGGCTGGAAGACCGCTGCCCGGGGAGCGGCGCCCAGCGACACTCTGCGCTTCGCGTGCGTCGGGGCCGCGGGGCGCGCGTGGGGCAACATCACCTCCATGGCCGGTGTGCCCGGCTGCACCTTCGCGGCCGTGGCCGAAGTGGATCCGGGCCGCACGGCCAACGTCGCACGCGACTTCCCCGACACCAAGGTCTACACGGACTGGCGGGAGCTGCTCGACAAGGAGGGAGGCTCGCTCGACGCGCTGATCGTCTCCACCCCGGACCATCTCCACGCGCCCATCGCGATGAGCGCGATGCAGCTCGGCATCCACGTCTATTGCGAAAAGCCGCTCGCCCGCACTCTGCACGAATGCCGCCAGCTCAAGGAGTATGCGGCGGAGAAGGGCCTCGTCTCCCAGATGGGCATCCAGGTGGCCTCCAGTTCGGGCAACCTCACCGCCGTGGATCTGCTCCGGCGCGGCATCGTCGGCAAGATCAAGACGGTCCACAGCATGAACCCGAAATCCTGGGGCTCGCTCGATCCCCTGCCCCAGCGGGAGGATCCCGTGCCCGAAGGACTGGACTGGGATCTCTGGATCGGCCCGGCCAAAATGCGGCCCTTCCTCGCCGGCGAGTTCCACCCCAGCAACTGGCGCAAGCGCATCGGCTACGGCACCGGCACGCTGGGCGACATGGGCTGCCACATCTACCACCCCTGGTTCGCCGGACTGAACGCGCCGGCCCCGCTTTCGGTCATCTCCCGCGGCCCCGCGCCGGTCGATGCCCACAGTTGGCCGCTGAACGCGCTGGTACAGTATCGGATGAAGGGAAACACCCTCACCGACGGCGACTTCGACTTCGTCTGGTACGACGGCACCCAGTTCCCCGACGAATCCGTGTGGGCGGTGGTCGGCGGACGCGAGGGCGTGCCGACCAGCGGCTCGCTGGTGATCGGCACCGAGGGAGCCCTCGTCATTCCTCACGGCGGCAGCGGCACGCCCACGATCTACCGCGACGGCAAGCTCTCCGAGGAGGCCATCGAGCACCTGCCCGCCCAGAACCATCACCAGAGCTTCGCCGATGCGATCCGCGGCCAGACCACCGAGGCTCCCCTCGCCCATTTCGGCTATGCCGGCCCGATGAGCGAGACCGTGCTGCTCGGCACTGTGGCCATGCTGCGCCCCGGCGAAGAGCTGCAATGGGACCACGCGGCAGGACGCTTCAGCCATTCCGAAGCGGCGAACGAACTGCTGCACGATCCCTACCGTCCCGGCTGGGAGGTGGCCGGGTTGAGTTGATCGATGATCGTTGATTGTTGATAGCTCAAAGAGAGCGGCTTGCGCCGGAACCTAGGCTCACCCGAAGGGTGAGTTGTTCCCAGCCTCTCAACTATCAACTCCCGACTATCCGCTCTAGGGATTGGCCCAAGCCCTGACGATGGCCTCGAAACCGCGGGTCGCGTCCTCCAAGCGCTCCAGATCGATCCGGTCCACGGTGTCGTCCGGCGAATGGTAGTGGGGGTAGCGATAGGGGCCGGTGTCGGTGGCCATCACCGCGGGATATCCGGCCTGCCAGAAGGACCAGTGGTCCGACCATCCCACTCCGGGGACACTTTCGGGAAAGACGCCGCCCACTGCGGGGATGGACGAGACCGTGGCAAAGGCGGTCTTGGCCGCGTCGACGACATAGCGGGAGTTCTCGTCGCCGACAAAGGCGAGGAAGTTGCCCACGGTGGGGAAGCCGCCATCTTCCAGTCCCTCGGGAATGCGTTGGCTGCCCTCGGCCTCGCTGAAGAAGCCGACGGTGTCGAGGCAGAGCATCGCCACGACCCTCTCTCCGCGCGCCTGGCAGCGCCGTGCGTAGACGAGACTGCCCATGTGCTCGGTCTGGAAGTGGGGCGGCTCCTCGTTGACGAAGGCGGCGAAGCGCACCGTCCGCGCCTGCGGATCGCCGGCGAAGGCGCGGGCGAGGGCGACGAGGGCGGCGACGCCGCTGCCGTTGTCGTTCGCGCCGGGACTGCCGGGCACGGTGTCGTAGTGCGCGCCGACAACGACGATCTCGGAGCGGTGGGAGCGCCCCGGCAGCTCGGCAACGAGGTTACGCACCTCCCGGTCTCCGACATCGTAAGTCTGCCGCTCGACCTGATAGCCGATGTTGCCGCCGCCCAAGGTCGATTCGATCCAGAGCGCGGCACTTTCCAAGGCCTCGGGACGCCCGAGATGGCGCTCGCCGACGCGGGTCGCGAGAATGCCGAGCGAATTGGACAGGTCCTCGCGGCTCACGGGACGCCGCTTCAGGGCAGCGGCCTCGAGACGGACCGCCTCGTTCGGATCGACGGGCCGCTCGCCCTGCCTGAGATAGGTCCGAACCATGGCGGCGGTGCCAAGGAGGAGCAGTCCCGCCGGAAGTGCGACGAGGAGAAAACGGATGAGGGCACCTTCTTTCATGGAATCTGTTTCGATCCTTCCCCTTTCCACGCGGACGCGACCGCCTCGGCGGCATGGCGGTGCGCGCCCCCTCCTCCGAGGCTTGCGACGACGGCGGACAGATCGGCCTGAAGGCGTCCCCTCGCCTCCGCATCGGAGAGGAGCCGCTCCAGCTCCGCCGCGATCGAAGGACCGTTGGCCTTCTCCTGCAGCAATTCTTTCACCACCTCCCGATCGGCGAGGACATTGACGATGCCGAGATAGTTCACGGACATGACCCGCCGCGCCACTGCCGCGGTGAGCCAGGCGACCTTGTAGACGAGGCAATAGGGCAGCCCGAGGCAGGCGGCCTCCAGCGTGGCCGTGCCGGAGGCGACCGCGCCGACGGTGGCACGGCTCATGATCCCGTGGCTCCCGTCGGTCCCGACCTCGACGATGGATTCCAGCCCCGCCTCGCGGGTCATCCCGCGGAGCCGTTCGGTCAGTGCGGGCGTCGCTCCGGTCGTGGCGAAGCGGAGGCCGGGATGGCGCGTTGTCAGGATCGCCGCCGCCTCGAGCATCGCGGGATAGAGCGCCGCGATCTCGCGCTCGCGCGAACCGGGGAGCAAGGCGACGAGCCCCTCCTCGCGCGGAATGCCCCTGGCCTTCACCGGCGCGAGCGCATCGACGAGTGGATGCCCGGCGAAGAGAGTGCGGAGGCCGGACGCCTCGTAGAGCTCCTTTTCAAAGGGGAAAATGCAGACCATCAGATCGAGCCACTCCGCCATGGACCGGATGCGACCCTTCTTCCAGGCCCAGACCTGGGGGCTGATGTAGTAGACCAGCTTGCCGCCATATCCCGCAGCGCGGAGGCGCTTCGCGAGGCGGAGGTTGAAGCCCGGATAGTCGACGAAGACGACGCCGTCGGGCCGCTCGCGGAGGATGCGGGCGAGGGTCTCGTCCATCTTGCGGCGGAAGTAGCCGTATTTTTTGAGCACTTCCCAGAGCCCGAGCACGGCGGCCTCGCCGAGCCAGTCCTCGACGGCGGGAGACAGCGCGTGCATCTCGGGACCGCCCAGGCCGGAGAACGACCAGTCCCTCACGTCGGCCATGGAGCGCATCAAGGCCGCAGCATGGGTGTCCCCGCTGATTTCTCCGGCGATGAGGAAAAGGGATTTCACGCGAT
>CAYSZN010000453.1:0-3756 GCA_964435425.1 uncultured Akkermansia sp.
CATGCGGAGGCCGCCCTGCTTCTTGTAGGCGAGCGGATACTTCTTCTTGTAGCCGCCGAGCAGGGTGTTCCACTCGGGATGCTTCGCCTTTTCAAGCAAGGGCAGCAACTGCTTCAGCGCGGCCTTCGCGTCGCCCACGACCTGCACGTCGGGTACGATCATCTTGCCCATCTCCGCGATGTCGATATCGATGTGCACGATCTTCGCCTGGGCGGCGAACTTGTGCGCCTGGCCGATGATGCGGTCGTCGAAGCGCGAGCCGATGTTGAGGATGAGGTCGCATTCGCACACCGCCTTGTTCGCGTAGGCCGTGCCATGCATGCCGAGCATGCCGAGGGAGAGCGGATGCGACTCGGGGAAGACGCCCTTGCCGAGAAGGGTCGAGGTCACGGGCGCATCGATCTTCGTGGCGAGCTCCATCAGCTCGCGCTCGGCTCCGGAGATCATGGCGCCGTGCCCGGCGAGAACGAGGGGCTTCTTCGCCAGATTGATGAGGCGCGCCGCCTCTTCGATCGAGGTTCCGTCGATGTCGAAGGCCTGCTCCGGTCGGTATCCGGGGAGATCGATCTCGGCGTCGAGGTCGCCGGTGAAAGGAGACTGGCTCACGTTCTTCGGCACGTCGATCAGCACCGGGCCGGGACGCCCCGTCGTGGCGATATGGTAGGCCTCGCGGGCGATGCGGGGCAGCTCGTTCGTCTCGCGGACGAGGTAGTTGTGCTTCACCACCGGAATGGTGATGCCGAAGATGTCAGCCTCCTGGAAGGCGTCCTTTCCAAGCATCCACGTCACCTGCTGGCCGGTCACGATGATCATCGGCACCGAATCCATCTGCGCGGTCATGATGCCGGTGAGGGTGTTCCCCGCGCCGGGCCCGGAAGTCACGAGCACCACGGCAGGCTTGCCGGTGGCACGGGCGTAGCCGTCGGCCATGTGGGTCGCCCCCTGCTCGTGGCGGGTCAGCACGAACTTCATGTTCGACTTCACCGTCTCGAGCGCGTCGAAGATCGGCAGCGCGGCACCGCCCGAATAGCCGAAGACATATTCAATGCCGAGGCCATCGAGGGTTTTCACGAGCGCCTGCGCTCCGTCGAGCGATTCCTGCGTTTTTTTGGAAGCCATGAGATTGATTGGGGCTGTTTCGATCCAAAATGGCCATTTTTTCCAATTTCGCAAACCATTTCATCGGCATTTTCGACAAAAATACCGCTTTTCCACCGAACCATCCCGACATACCACGTCAGTTTGGAGGAAAATGCTCATTTTTCCAACCCTCCGGATGGCGCAGCCGGAAAAATCGGCTCACTCCCTATCGGCACTTCCCTTTTTCGCTTCCGGAATTATAATTTCCATAACCAAATCCCCCCTTCGTCTTATGGGAACCGTTTTCGTCCTCATCGTCTCCTCTTTCGCCGGAGCCATCGGCTGGTGGATCGGCGACTTCTTCGGTCTCGCCGCCGCGATGATGTCCAGCTCCATCGCCAGCGTGGTCGGCTGGTGGTACGGGATGAAGTGGAACCGGGAGTATTTCGGGTGAGGCTCGCCTTCCGCCTCGGCAGCGGCTCACTGGGGACGGTCCACCCCACCCCGGCTCCCGCCGCATGGTTCGAAACAGGTCACGTGGGGCGGAATCTTTTTCCGTTCTCTCCGAACCCGGCGAAAGGCGGAACGAATTCCGCCCCACGACACAGTGCCCCGCTACGCATTCTTCTCCAGAATCCCCCGCATCTTCCCCTCCCGCGCCTCGATGCTCTCGCACAGGGCGAACTGGACGCGGGCGCGGTTCAGGTTCTGGGCCTCGTAGCTGGTCTTGAAATACACGTCCCCGGCGAGGTAGTCGGCGAAGAAGCGCAGGCCGAGCTCGAAGGCGATGAGCCGGACGGAATCGTAGAGATAGCTCTTGTCGGCGTCGGTGAGAAACTCCCGCGCCTCCGCGAGATACCCGCGCACCAGTGCCGCGAACAGATCGAGGTCGAGGTAGACCTCGCTGAGATCGCTCGTCTCCTCGCCTGCGGGATTGCAGCCGCTGCGCACCGCGTCGCCGAAGTCGTAGTGGATCAGGCCTGGCTTCACCGTGTCCAGATCGACGATGGCGGTACCCTTGCCGGTGAAGTTGTCGATCATCACGTTCGTGATCTTCGGATCCCCGTGGATCGGACGCAGGTGCAGTTCCCCACCATCCTTCGCGTTTTCGAGAACGCTGACGAACTCGCGGCGCTGCTCGACGAACTTGGCGAGGCGTCGGGCTTCCGAAACCGCATCGAGGCGGGCCTTCGCCTCGGGACTCGCGAGGACGCGGTCGTAGCCCGCGAGATAGCCCGGCGCGATGTGGAAGCCGGGCAGGGTGTCGGCGAGCTCGTCGGCAGGAAAGTCGGAGATGATGCGCTGGAAGTGCCCGAGGACGCGTCCGGCCTCGGCGGCGTGTTCGGGCTCGTTCACCTTCTCGTAGTTCGTCGAGCTGGCGATCATGGAGAGGGCGCGCCAGTATTCGCCTTTCGGATCGACGGCGTAGTCGGTGCCGTCCTTCGCCGGAATCACCCGCGGGAGCTGCCAGATGCGGTCGGCCTGGTCGGCCTCGGCCTCGATGCGCTGGTGGGCATGGTCGGTCACGGCCTTCATGTTCGCCATCACCGCCACCGGATCCTTGAAGACGGTCCGGTTGATGCGCTGGAGGATGAACTGCTCCTCGGAGAAGGTGGTGCGCAGGATGACGCGGTAGGTGTCGTTCACGTTGCCCGCCCCGATGGGCTGCAGGGCGACGAGGCGCCCGGGGACGTCGAATTGAGTGGCGATGGATTCCGCGATCATCATAGGAAGGGAAGCCGGGAATAGCGCCGCAAAGGGGCGGGGTTGTCAACGGGGGAATTTCTCCCGTTGAGCGTTAGGCCGTTTGGCCCGGAGCATCCGACCGGCCCCGCCGCCGTGATGGGCCTACGCCTCCCGCCGCTGCGTCATCATGAACTCGTTTCCCTCGGGATCGACGCACATGGCGAGATGGAGCGCCTCCTCCGCGGACTCGTCGAGGGGACGGGCCAGTTGCCCCCCACAGGCGAGCAACTGCCCGACGCCCTCGCGCAGGTCGTCGAGCTGGAAGCTCAGGCCGGTCCAGGTGCGCTGCCCCTCGCCGTCGCTGTGGAGGCCGATGGTGGAGCCGCACACGACGATCTCGCTCCACCCTTCGCTGCGGAAGGACAGGTGGCCGCCGAAGAGCCCTGTGTAGAAGCAGATGGCGCGGTCCATGTCCGCCACCCAAAGAACATATTTCACTTTTTCCACCTTCATCGGCCGTCCGGTCAGAGTGCCTTCTGGGCTTTGAGAAACGCCTCCCAGGAGCGGCGCTGGTCCTCGACGACGTCGTACCACTGGATCGTCCCGTCCGATTCGCGGACGTAGAAATGGACGAGGGCGGGCGAGACGTCCGGATCGCCGCCGGATCCCTCGCCGTTCCGCTGCCGCACCGTGACCATGATCCAGCCCTCCTCGTCGGGTTCCTCGTCCGCGTCGAGATAGAGCGAGATCCCCTTCGGCAGGGAGTGGAAGATCCCGTTGTTGTAGAGCTTCTGCCGCAGTCCGGCCAAGGCCGCGTCGTAACGGGTCTGGTCGTGGAAGGGCCAGGTCTTCTTCTCCTGGGCCTCGCCCTCGCAGGGAAGGAGCGGGAACAGCAGGATGGCGGCGAGAAGGCGGAGCGTGGTCATCGCGAAACGTTCCGCCATCCTCGCCCCTTCCGCGCTCCAGAGCAAGCGCGGGCTGCGGTTCCGG
>CAYSZN010000454.1:0-3748 GCA_964435425.1 uncultured Akkermansia sp.
TCGTCGAAGGAAAGATGCCGGGCGAGCGCCCCGGTGGCCTCGGCGAAGTCGGGCAGATCGAGATGTCCCCCCCCCTGCTGATGGCGCAGGGCGTCGCCGAACCAGGCGACGAGGTATTCGAGGAGGCGGTTGCGGCGGTCGAGATACTCAGCCGCCCCCACCGCGGCCCAGTAGTCCTCGCGCTGCTTCAGGTAGGAGCCGTCGGTCTTGTTCTTGTATTGTGCGATCTCCGCCCGTTCCGCCTCGTCGTTCGCCTTCTCGACTGACTCCTTCTCGGCCTTGAGCAGCGTGGTGAAGGCATGCATCAGGCTCAGCGCCCCGGAAAGGCCGCTGCGCTTGCGGAGGGCGTGCTCGGCGAGCGTCGCGAGGAAGGCGCGCACGCCCTCGTCCGTCGTCTCGGGCAGGACGTTGCCGGTGAGCGGGACGCGGATGCAGCGCGAGAGAATGGTCTCGAGCAGCATCTCCGGACGCGAGGTCAGGAGGAGAATGCGGCTCGCGGGAGGAGGCTCCTCGAGGGTCTTGAGAAAGGCGTTGCTCGCCTCCTGCCCCATGCGGTCGGCATCCCGGATCACGGCGAACTTCGTCGTCCCCGCGGGAGCGGCCATTTGCAGGGTGTGCTCGAGGGAACGGATCGCATCGACGGTGATGCGGCGGGATTTCGACTCCGGCGAGACGATGGCGACCGCGCTCGAGCGCAGCTCGTCCAGGCTCTCGGCCAACACGAGACGGTCCACCGGATTGGCCATCTCGATCATGCGCATGGCCAGCCGCTCCTTCCCGCTGCCGGGCGAGCCCATGATGAGATAGGCGTGGGCGAGGCGGCCCTTCTCGCGGGCCCGCTCGATCAGTTCGAGAGCGCGTTCGTAGCGGAAGCTCATGGGACCGAGGGGGCGAGACGCTCCTCGAAGGCGCGGACGAGACTGGCGAAGACCTCGTCGACCGTGGCCGAGGCGTCGATCACGGCGATGCGGTCGGGTTCGGCGGCGGCGAGGTCGAGGTAGCCCCGCCGCACCGCTTCGAAAAAGGCCAGCGGCTGATCCTCCATGCGGTCCCGCCGCTCCCCGCTCGCGGCGACGGCGCGGGCGTGCCCGGTCGCGGCGTCGAGGTCGAGGAGAAAGGTCAGGTCGGGAACCGCCGCCCCCACCGCGAATTCGTTGATGCTCCGGACCGCCTCGGTTCCGAGGCCCCGCCCGACGCCCTGATAGACCGTGGTGGAGTCGAAAAAGCGGTCGGCCACGACCCATTTTCCGGCAGCCAGAGCGGGCAGGACGACCTCCCGCACGAGCTGCGCGCGGCTGGCGGCGAAGAGGAGCAGCTCGCTTTCCGGGCTCAGCGCTTCCGCCGCAGGATCGTGCTGGAGGAGATGGCGGATCCGCTCCCCCACGAGAGTACCGCCCGGCTCGCGGGTCACGATCGCCTCCCGGCCTCCCTCGCGGAGCCATTCGACGAATCGGCGGATCTGCGTCGATTTGCCGCAGCCCTCCGAACCTTCGAAGGAGATGAATTTCCCGCGTTGCAACGAAGTGGTTTCCATTCAAGAATGCCCTTCCGGCCTCGCGGCCGGGAACTCCTCCTTGAAACACCCTTCCCATGTCCAGTTCAACTGAAATCGCCTTCGGCTCGCGAGAGGATCGCGCCGCCGTCGAAACCGGCCTCGTCTTCGCCCCCAAATTCGACGAGAACGGCCTCATCGTCGCCGTCGCGCAGGACGAGACCACGAACGAAGTCCTCATGGTCGCCTACATGAACGAGGAATCCCTGCGCAAGACCCTCGAGATCGGCGAGGCCGTCTATTACTCCCGCAGCCGGAAGCAACTCTGGCACAAAGGCGCGACCTCGGGCCACACCCAGGCCGTCAGCAAGATCCTCACCGACTGCGACCAAGACGCCCTCGTCCTCAAGGTCCACCAGCACGGCCCCGGCTGCTGCCACGCCGGATACCGATCCTGCTTTTACCGGAATATACAGGGACCCGGCTCCCCCGTAGCCTTGGGCCAGGAAATCGCCGAACAATCCTACGATCCGGACAAAGTGTATGGCTGAAAAGCCAAGAGCTGGGCTAGATCTGGATTTTGACCACGGATCACACCAAATCACACGGATAGAAATCAAGAAAATTCGTGTCCATTGGTGGCCATCCGTGGTCCGAATCTCAATTTAACAAAGCAGTCCTAAACCGCCCCCATGAAATCCCTCTGGTCCGACACCGACGCCCGGAAATTCAAGACGCCGCTGGAGCAGCGCGTCTACACCTCCCGCCTCCTCGGCGCGAATCCGGAACTGGTCCTCCACGGAGGCGGCAACACCTCGGTGAAGGCGGCGGAGACCGATTTCTTCGGCGATCCTGTCGAGGTCATCCATGTGAAGGGCTCCGGCTGGGACCTCGCCACCATCGAGGCGGCGGGCTTCGCCCCGGTGCGGATGGAGGCGCTTTTGAAAATGGCCAAGCTCGACACCCTCTCCGACGCCGAGATGGTGAAGCAGCAGCGCGCCGCCATGCTCGACCCCGGCGCACCGAACCCGAGCATCGAGGCCATCCTCCACGCCGTCATCCCGCAGACCTTCGTGGACCACACCCACGCGAACGCCGTCGTCGCGATCACAAACCACAAGGACGGACGCAAGGTCGTCGAGGATCTCTACAGCGACCGCGTCGCCATCATCCCCTACGTCATGCCCGGCTTCGACCTTGCGAAGGCCGTGGCCAAGGCGCTCGCCAAGGTCGATGCCCAGAAGCTCGACGGGCTCATCCTCATGAACCACGGCATCTTCACGATGCACGATGACGCGAGGGAGAGCTACGAGCTCATGATCCGGCTCGTCACCGAGGCCGAGCAGCTCCTCGCCTCGCGCCTCGGCAAGTCCTTCGCCCTGCCGAAGGCCAAGGCCAAGGAAGACCTCCTCGCCCTCGCCACGATCCGGCGCGGCGTCTCGAAGCTGCGCGGCGTGCCCGTGATCGCCTCGCTCGACGCCTCCCCCGAGGCCGCCGGTTTCTCCAGCCGGGCCGATGTCGCCAAGCTCGCCACTCGTGGCCCCCTCACTCCCGACCACACCATCCGCACGAAGCGTGTCCCCGCGGTGATTGGTACCGATCCCGGGAAGTCCCTCGCCAAGTTCGCCGACGACTACCGGAAGTATTTCGAGGCCAATGCGAAAGGCGAGACCCTGCTCCCGCCCGATCCCCGCTGGGCCGTCTGGCCGGGGCACGGCGTCATCAGCTTCGGCGCGACCGAGACCGAGGCCGCCGTGATCCGCGACATCGCCACCCACACTTGGCGCACCATCCAGCTCACCGAATCCGCCTTCGCCGGAGGCTGGAAGCCCCTGCCCGCCGCCAAGCTCTTCGAGATCGAATATTGGGATCTGGAACAGGCCAAGCTGAAGAAGGGCGGCTCCGCCCCGACCCATCAGGGTAAGGTCGCCATCGTGACAGGGTCTGCTGCCGGGATCGGCTTCGCCTGCGCCGAATCGCTCGCCAAGCAGGGCGCGAAGGTCGTCGGCATCGACCTCAGCCCCGAGATCGTCGAGCAGATGGCGAAGATCGGCGGCATCGGTATCGTCGCCAACCTCACCGACGACGAAAAGGTGAAGGAGGCCGTCGATGGCGTCGTGAGGCAATTCGGTGGGCTCGACATCCTCGTCAGCAACGCCGGCATCTTCACCGCCGGAGCCTACCTCGACGACCTCGAGCAGTCGAACTGGGACAAGTCGATGGCCGTGAACCTCACCAGCCACCAGAAGCTGCTGA
>CAYSZN010000455.1:0-3743 GCA_964435425.1 uncultured Akkermansia sp.
AGGTCGTCTCCTCGCTCGGCAGCACCTACGAGGTCGCCCCGGCGAACTACTACCGCGCCCTCCGCGCCCCCGACCAGCGGGCCGAGGCCATCGCCCAGATCTTCCTCGGCGTCCGCCTGAACTGCGCGAAGTGCCACAACCATCCCTCCGAGCGCTGGACCATGGACGACTACTACGAGTTCTCCGCGGTCTTCGACGGAATCGACTACGACATCAAGGAGAACAAGCGCTTCGACTCGAACGACAAGAACAACTTCGTCGGCGAGCAGGTCGTGATGTTCGCCGACAAGCTCGAGCTGAAGGATCCCCGCACCGGCCAGCCACCGAAGGCCCGGCTCCTCGGCGAAAGCGCCGAGCTCGCCCGCGATCCGAAGCGGCTCGAGGAGTTGGGCCGCTGGATGACCTCGCCGGAGCATCCGCTCTTCGCCAGGGTGCAGATCAACCGCATCTGGTTCCATCTGATGGGGCGCGGTCTCGTCGATCCGGTCGACGATTTCCGCGCCACCAATCCACCTTCGAATCCGGCCCTCCTTGAGGCGCTGACCGACGACTTCGTGAAGAGCGGCTTCGACCTGCGCCATGCCATCCGCACGATCTGCGCCTCGCATGCCTACCAGCTCGATACGGAGCCGAACGCGACGAACTTCGATGACGAGATCAATTTCGCCCGCGCCCTGCCCCGCCGCCTCGGGGCCGAGCAGCTCCTCGACTCGGTCCACCTCGCACTGCTGGGACCCGAAGGCCGACCGAGCTTCGAGGGACACAAGGAGCCCATGCGCGCGGCCCAGCTTCCCGGCGTGCAGGCCGTCTACCGGTCGAGCAAGCCGACCGACGGCGACCGCTTCGTCCGGCTCTTCGGCAAGCCGCCGCGCCTCACCAACTCCGACACCGAGCGCACCTCCGACACCTCCCTGGCGCAGGTGTTCGAGCTCACCAGCGGATCGGCCCTGAACGGGCTCCTCACGCAGAAGGGCAATGCGCTGGACCACCTCCTCGAATCGAAGCGGCCCGACCGGGAGATCGTCGAGTCGCTCTACTGGACCCTCCTGACCCGCGCGCCCTCGGGCGAGGAATGGAGCGCGACAGAGGACTACCTCGCCTCCGCCACGGATCGCCGCACCGCCCTCGAGGACGTCGCCTGGGCGCTGCTCAATGCGAAAGAATTTCTACTGAGACGATGAATCCCCGAACCTGTAGAGAAATTCGTGAGAATTTCTCCCCGAGCCACGGTTAAAGAACATTCGCGGAGAAATTCTCACGAATTTCTCTACAAAACTCAGCGCCAATCAGCTTTCCAATGGTGCTCAACACAGATAGGCACAGATTTCCACAATCGAAGCGAAGCGCAGATAGATGCCAAAGGCATCAAATGGCACAGATGCCTGTGCAGCCCGCCACCAAGTAGAAAATCAGCGTAGATCCGCGCCAATCAGCGGTCCCCCCTCCCCTTTCCTGGCATCAGCGGTCCCCAATCCTTCATGAAATCGCCCTCCTGCCCCGGCTTCGACCACCTCCGCCTTTCGCGACGCCAGCTCATCAAGGCGGGCGGCATGGGGGCGCTCGGGCTCACCTTGCCGAAGATCCTCGCGGGCAGCGAATACCCCGGCGGACGCCCTCCGGCACGGGCGAAGTCGGTCATCTTCCTCTTCCAATGGGGCGGTCCCTCGCACCTCGACATGTTCGACCTGAAGCCGGACGCCCCCTCCGAATACCGCAGCCCGCACAAGCCCATCCGCACGAGCAATCCCGACCTGCTCACCAGCGAGCACCTGCCCCGCGTCGCGAAGATCATGGACCGCTTCACCGTGATCCGCTCGGTGACGCACAACATGAAGAACCACAACTCGGCCGGCTACTACGCCCTCTCCGGGCACGCCCCGCCGACCGACGACCAGCGCCTCCGCGACTCCATCGACCTGCGCCCCGCCTACGGCTCCGTCGTCGACCGCTTCGCCCCGAATCCCCTCGGCGGGCTGCCGACCTTCGTGAGCTTTCCCCATGTCGTCGCCGACGGCTCGCGCACGCCCGGACAGGCCGCCAGCTTCCTCGGGAAACGGCACGATCCCCTCTTCGTCCCGCGCAACCCCAACGATCCGAACTTCACCCTGCCCGAGTTGAGCCTGCCGAACAACCTCAGCATCGACCGCCTCCACGCCCGGCGCGGCCTGCAGGAGCTGATCGACCGCCAGGCGCGCCTCCTCGACCACTCCGCCGAGGCACGGGGCCTCGACGACTACTACAAGAACGCCATCGCCATGCTGAACAGCGAGCGTGTCCGCGAGGCCTTCGACCTGTCCTCCGAACCCGCGAAGATCCGCGACGCCTACGGGCGCACCACCTACGGACAGAGCTGCCTCCTCGCCCGGCGGCTCGTCGAGCACGGAGTGAAGTTCGCGACCTGCTACTTCTCCAGCGGCATCGGCGGACAGAGCATCACCGACGGCGGCTGGGACACCCACGGCTTCAACGACACGCGGATGTATCCCATCGTCGAGCAATACCATTTCCCCATCACCGAGACGACCCTGCCGACGCTCATCCACGATCTGGAGAACCGCGGTCTCCTCGACGAGACCCTCGTCGTCTGGATGGGCGAATTTGGACGCACCCCGAAGATCAACAAGAACGCCAGCCGCGACCATTGGCCGACCTGCTACAGCATCCTCCTCGCCGGCGGCGGCGTGAAGCGCGGCTATATCTACGGCGCCAGCGACGAGACCGCGAGCAATCCCATCGAGAAGCCGGTGAAGCTCGAGGATCTCTCCGCGACGATCTACTACCTGCTCGGGATCGACCCGACCTCGGAATACCACGACAGCCAGGGGCGGCCGCTGATGATTTCGAGCGGCGAGCCGATTCTGGATGTGATCGCTTGAGGGAGACAGCAGCCCGCCGTTGCGAAGGAATCAGTTCCTACCGGGAATCCAAGGAGGGCCGACATTCCTGTCGGCCGGCTGGTCCAGCCGCCACCGGGCTTGACGACCGACAGGAATGTCGGCCCTCCTTGGGCTTGCCGCCAAACTGAACTTATTTGAGCGCCCCCATCCATACCGCCCGGAGGGCATCCCCCATCTCCCCGCTCAGGCAGGATGCCTGAGTTCCCACTTTTTACCTTTTACCTTTTACTGCGGCCGTAGGCCGCACCCTCCACCCGCGAACTCTGACGCTTTCGTTGCAAGGCGGAGCGTGAAATCCCGGCGCTTCCGGCGTTTTCTTGCCAGATGCTGGAAACGATGCCCATCGCCGCCGCCCCCTCCATCCGCCACCGCGCCCAGGACGCCGCCTTCCAGCGGGTCCACGGCGGCAATCTCGTCTACAACGCCTGCTGGGAAGACCCTCGCATCGACCGCGAGCTGATGGACCTCGACCGGGACAGCCGCGTCGTCATGATCACCAGCGCGGGCTGCAATGCGCTCGACTACCTCCTCGACGATCCCGCCGAGATCCACGCGGTGGACATGAACCCGCGGCAGAACGCCCTGCTGCAACTGAAGACCGCGATGATCCAGCGCGGCGGCTTCGAGGACCTCTTCGCCCTCTTCGGACAGGGCGCCCATCCGGATTTCAAGCGGCTCCGCAAGGAAGTCTCCGACCTCCTTTCTCCCTACGCCAACCGCTACTGGAAGGAGAAGCACTACTACTTCAAGCGGACACCTCTGAACCCGTCGTTCTACTACCGCGGCACCGCCGCACAGATGGCATGGATCGCCCGGCAGGCGCTCCTCGGCGGACGCGGACGGATC
>CAYSZN010000456.1:0-3738 GCA_964435425.1 uncultured Akkermansia sp.
CTCCAGCCGTATTCCCGGAGGGGGCGCATGCCGTTCCGGATGGCCTGGTCCTTCAACTGCGCGTAGGACGCGTGCGAGGTGATCAGCTCGGCCATGGCCGGATCGATCAGGCAGATCTCGAGGATGGACATGCGGCCACGGTAGCCGGTGCCACGGCAGGCCCGGCAGCCGGCGGCCTCGTGGATGCCGGCGCGGTCGGCCAGGGGGAAGCCGATTTCGGCGAGGTAGGCGTCGTCGAGCTCGTGGGCGGGGCGCTTGCACTGCTCGCAAAGCCGGCGCACGAGCCGCTGGGCGAGGAAGCCGCGCACCGACGAGGCGATGAGGAAGGGCTCGATCCCCATGTCGAGGAGCCGGGTGATCCCGGAGACGGCGTCGTTCGTGTGCAGGGTGCTGAAGACGAGGTGCCCGGTGAGCGCTCCGCGGATCGCGATCTCGGTGGTCTCGAGGTCGCGCATCTCCCCCACCATGATGATGTTCGGATCGCCCCGCAGGATGCTGCGCAGCCCGCTCGCGAAGGTCAGCCCGATCTCGGGCTTCACCGCGATCTGGACGACGCCGTCGAGCCGGTTCTCGACCGGGTCCTCGACCGTGACGATGCGGGTCTCCTTCGTGTTGAGCCGCTTGAGGAAGGTGTAGAGGGTCGTCGACTTGCCCGATCCGGTCGGGCCGGTCACGAGGGTGATGCCGTTCGGCTGGCGCAGCAAGCCCTCGATCGTCTGCGTGGTCCGCCCGTCGAGGCCGAGCATGGACATGTCGAAATTCTGCCGGGTGAGAAGGCGCAGGCTGACGCTCTCGCCGTTGACCGAGGGAATGGTGGCGACGCGGACATCGACCGGCGCGCCGTCGAGCTCGAGATTGATGCGCCCGTCCTGCGGCAGGCGGCGCTCGGCGATGTCGAGCTGGGCCATGATCTTGAGCCGCGAGACGAGCGAGGCCTGCAGGGCGCGGATGTCGGGCGGGACGGCGATCTCCTGCAAGGCGCCGTCGATGCGGTAGCGGATGCGCAGGCTTTTTTCGAGCGGCTCGATGTGGATGTCCGTGGCCCGTTCCCGCAACGCCTCGCGGAAGATCTGGTTCACGAAGTTCATCACCGAGGCCTCCTCTTCCTCCTCGTCGAGCTGGGTCACCTCCTGCTCGAAATCGTCGCCCGCCGCCGGATCGCGCCCCTCGATGAGCTCGTCGAACTGCTCGGCCCCCACCCCGTAGCCCTGGCGGAGGCCTTCGAGGATGCGGTAGCGCGTGCCCACGACCCAGGAGACCGGCGTGGAAAGCTCGCGTCCCACGGCCTGCCGGGCCTCCAGGTCGAAGGGATCGTAGGCCATCAGGCAGATGCCCTCCTCGTCGATGCGGGCCGGCAGGAGCCGGTGGCGCAGGGCGAGCTTGGCCGGAAAGCGCCGGTGCAGGGCGCTGGTGAGATCGAGCTCGGACTCCGCCTGGAATTCGAGCCCGGCCTCCTCGGCGAGCTGCCGGGCGAACGACTCCTCGTCCACGAGATTCGCGTCGTAGAGCGCATCGATCAGGGGCACGCGGCGCGACGCCGCCTCGGCGAGGACCGCCTCGCAGCGCAAGGCATCGGCACAGCCGCTGCGCTGCGAAACACGGGCGAGGAGAGGAACGAGGGACATGGCCGGGATCTTGCCAGAGGATGGCGGGGGAAGTCAATAGTTGAGAGTGGCTAGTTGAGAGTTGAGAGGCCAGAAAGGTTCGGCTCGCGCCGGAATCCGGGCGCTCCCATCCTCTCAACTCTCAACTACTGGCTCTCAACTACCTTCTTGCTTCCGTCCCTTCCCGCGCCCATACTCGCAGGCGTGATCCTCGATGTGGACAAGTTCATCGCCCGCGAGCGGTTCTTCTGGGACGAGCTGGCCGAGCTGCTCCGGCTCCAGGACGACCAGCCCGACCGACGCCCTCCCCTGGAGGAGGCGAAACGCTTCCACTACCTCTACCAACGGACCTCCTCGGACCTTGTGAAGCTGAAGACCTTCGCGGGCGAGGCGGAGACGACCCGCTTTCTGGAACGGCTCGTCGCGCGCGCCTACAGCCGCCTCCACGAAGACGGAGGAGAGCGGGTGCCCTTCCGGCCATGGCGATGGTTCACGCGGACCTTCCCCGCGACCTTCCGGCGGCACTGGATCGCCTTCGCCCTTTCCTGCGGCACCTTCTGGATCGGCGCGGCCTTCGGGGCGACGGCGATGGGCCTCAGCCCCGAATCGAAGTCCGACTTCATTCCTCCGCAGTTCTCCCACCTCAACGAAATGCCCTCGAAGCGGGTCGAGCGCGAGGAGAGGCAGGAGTTCGACTCCTTCCGGGGCCGCCACGAATTCTCCGCCCAGCTCATGACCCACAACACCAAGGTGACGATCCTCACGATGGTGACGGGCTTCCTCTGGGGCATCCTCACCTTCATCCTCCTCTTCTACAACGGCACCCTCATCGGGGTGGTGATCTACGACTACATCGCCGGTGGGCAAGGCGTCTTCCTCACGGCCTGGCTCCTGCCGCACGGCTCCTTCGAGCTGCCCGCCATCTTCATCGGCGGACAGGCCGGCCTGGTCATCGCCCGAACGATGTTCGGCTGGGGCACGAACCTGCGCCTGCGGCAGCGCTTCGCCCGCATCCGGGGAGATCTGCTCACGCTCATCGGCGGGGCCGCGGTGCTCCTGATCTGGGCCGGGATCGTGGAATCCTTTCTGTCGCAGTACCACGGTCCGCCCTTCTATCCCTGGAAGATCGGACTCGGCGCGGTGCAGCTGACGGCCCTCGTCCTCTACCTGTCCCTCTGCGGCCGCCCCCCGCGCACGGGGGACCACTCCCCGGACTGATGCTCGGAAAGACGACATCGCTCGCCGTGCGCACGCCGGAGGGGGTGACCTTCGAGATCCCCATCGCCAGTCCGTTCAGCCGCTGCCTCGCGCTCGTGATCGCCGCCGCCTTGATCGCCGCCCTGACGATCCTGCTCGGCCAGATCGTCGGCGCGCTGAAGATCATGGCCTCCTCCGTGCCGCTGCTGGGCCGGGTGCTGGACGACTTCGGCTCCGGTGCCCTCATCGTGATGCAGTTCGCGGTCGCGACCTGCTACGGCATGGCGACGGAATGGCTCTGGTCAGGGCGCACCGTGGGAAAACGACTCATGAAGCTGAGGGTCATCGACGAGCGCGGCCTCGCCCTCGGACTGAGGCAGGTCGTCATCCGCAACCTCTTCCGCCTGCTCGACATGATGCCCTCCATGCTCTACCTCCTCGGCGGGATCTCGTGCCTGCTCACGAAGCGCTGCCAGCGTCTCGGCGACATCGCGGCCGGCACCCTGGTGATCCGGGAGGCCGAATCCGCTCCGCCGGTTCTGGAGGAATTCGTCCGCAGCGAACGGAACTCCTTCGCCACGATGCCCCATCTCGAGGCGAGGCTGCGGCAGCGGACGACTCCGGAGGAGGCCCGTCTCGTCCTCGACGCGGTGATACGCCGCAGCGAGCTCGATCCCGAGGCGAGGCTGGAGCTGTTCTCGAAGCTGGCGGACCATTTCCGGGAAATCGCCGAGTTCCCCGACGAGATCACGATCGGGCTTTCCGACGAGCAGTATGTGCGCAACGTCGCCGCGACGCTGTTTCACCGGGCTTCGGTGTGAAGCCCAACCTCCTACTCTTACTCTCTACTCCTTACTCTTACTCCTTCCCCATGCCCGGCGCAGGAGTAAGAGTAAGGAGTAGAGAGTAACGAGTAAGACACCTCAACGGCTCAAAT
>CAYSZN010000457.1:0-3733 GCA_964435425.1 uncultured Akkermansia sp.
CAGAGCTACCGCTGGCTTCCGGCCATTCCCCGGCGATGTCGGCCATCGGCAGCTCAACCCGGTTTCCCGCCCGGTCGGCGAGGAGCAGGGACGTCCCGCTCCGCTCCTCGATCCGACCGAGGAGGATCAGGCCGTCCCGCCTTTCGATGCGGCGGGACTCAAAACCGGGTGCGATGCGCCGGTCCGGATGGAGCAGGGCCTCGGCCAGTTCTCCTTCGGAGAGAACCTGAACGGCGGCATGAAGATCGGGGCCAAACGCCGGTCCCTCGCCATGGAGATTGTGGCAGGTGTCGCAGGCGAGCGAGCGGAAGAGACGGCGACCGTGGGAGAGCGTGGCGAAACCTTCATCGGCGGGCATGGGAGCAGCCTCCGTTGCCCCGCCGATGGTGCTGCGGCGCACCGTCTCCTGAACGCGACGACGGGATTCGCCCGCCGAGGCATGCTGCTCGAGGAGAGCGCCCGCCCGCAGTCGCAGACCACCATCGCGGCTGGCGTCGTCCGCGACGAGCGCCAGCCAGTCGAGCACCTCGAACGACAAAGCCGTCTCCACCTCGAGCAGGGACGCGACGGCGAAGGCATCCAGAGAGAGGTCCTTCCGGGCGAGCCGGACGAGGATCTCCGCCTCGGGCAAGGGAATCCCGGCGTCGGCCATGCTCGTCAGCAAGGCGGCATGGTCCACGCGATGGTTGCCGAGGGATTCGGCAAGGAAATCCGCTATGGCGTTGCTTCCCGGCCATGTCCCCTGCCCCTCGGCGCGGTAGAGCCGGCAGAGCGTCTCCAATCCGGCCCGGCGCAGCTCCGGATCGTCCGTCTGGCGAATCCGGTCGATCAGCCTCTCGACGACGTCAGGACGGCGGAGCGATCCCAACAGGGCGAAGGCTCCTGGCCATTGCTCGCGACGGTCTCCGTGGTCCAGCGCCGCGAAGGCCGTAGAGACGGCTTCCCGGGCGAGGAGGAAATCCAACGCGGCACGGGCAAGACCGGGATCGGGATGGCTGGAGAGCGCGAGGGCCAGCTCCTCGGCGCCGGGAAGCTCCGACTGGCTGCGTTGCAGGGCAGTGAACAAGCCGGCCGAGACCTGTGGCTCGGTCGTCCGACCGATCTCGGCGAAAGCCGGGTGGTTCGCCGCCCCGGCATGGTCACCGATGGCCCGGAAGGCGGCGGCGCTCAAGGCGGGATCGGAGGCGGCGGACAGACGGAGCAGCTTGTCGAGGGAATGTTCGCGGTCCAGTCCGGCGGCGAGGGCGGCGAGCGACTCCGCTCGCTCCGACGGAGGCGGGGCAGCGAGAAGGGAATCGAAGGCCAGAACGGGGCTGCGCTTGCGGCGGAAGATCTCGAACACGGCTTCGCGGCGGATCGAAGGACGATCACCCTCGACGAGCCAGACGGCGAGCTCGGCGGAAGGAATGTCGTCCCAGACCGGGCCGGGTCCGAAGCCGTCTCCTTCGCGAACGAGACAAGCGAAATGGAGTTGTTTCCCCTCCTCCACGGCAATCCAGAGACGGTCGCCGTCTCGCTCGGTGGCGACCACTCCCAAGATCTGCCCGATTCCGGAAAGGGCCTCTGCGACTGGAGCGGGATCGCCCGCCACGATCCCCAGCCCGCTGCCGTCGGGCCGGAAACGTGCCTTCCCCGACCGAGGCACTCGGACAGCCCGGCCCTCGGCGTCGAGGATCGAACCCTCCTCGGTCGCCGTGGCGTCGGCGTGGAGCCAGCAGTCCTCGCCGAGACGCAGGTGGCGCAGGACAAGCCCCTCCGAAGCGCCCTCCGGCGGCAGCGAATAGACCGTCACCGCACCGCGCCGTTCGTCCGCCGGACCCGTTCCAATGGCCCGGCGAACCGGGTTGAGCCGACCACCCGACAGGGTCAAAAGCCACTCGCCGTCCCAGGCGATCTCCGAACCGAGGACGAGCCCCGCGAGGTATTCGACGGAGTCGAACCCGCCATCGAAATTCGGCGACACACGGAGCACCTTGCCCAGTCCGTCGCCTTGCCCGTCCGATTCCGGGAAGATCGAGACGAAGAAGCCTCCGAAGGCGGCAGGAACGATCTGCCCGATCCGGCCCCCGGCCGGCGATGCGAAATGGCCACCGACCCGCCAGCCATCGGCCAGACGGATTCGGGAGAGAACGCCGTCGCGGACCACCGTGCGGAACAGGGGCTTCGCAGGATCGAGCATACGGAGCGCGGCGGGCATGTCGTCGGCGTCCGCATAGACGGCGAACTCGCCCAGACCGAAACCCTTGCCTTTCGGAACGGAGAGGCGGAAGCGCCGGGCGACGACAGGTTCGAAATGCACGAGGATCGCTTTCTCCGCCTCGGTCGGTCGGAGAGTGGCGAGGGTCCGCCAGGCGAGGCCGTCCACGGAGGACTCCAGCAAGGCTTCCTCCGGCGGTGCCTGCCAGAGGATCGCGGCAGCGGACAGCATCGCTTCCTGGCGCAGCTCCACCTGCCATGTTCCCGGTCCGGCGGAGATCCAGGCCGTGGCAGGATCTCCATCGACGGCGAGGGCGGCAGTGGAGGAGGCAGCGGAGCCCTCTCCCCAGGCGAAGGCGTCCGTTTTTCCCCGCAGGGCGGGATTGTGGCCGAGGCGGAGGGCCGCTTCGCCGGAGTCCGGCGGGAGGACGAGGCCTTTCAGGGATTCGTCCGCCGGCACGCTGCGGAAGGTGGTTTCCAGATCCTCGCCAAGCGCCCAGAGAAAGCCTCTGGCGACGAGATCCAGATAGCGGGGAACGGCCAACGTGGCGGTGGCGTTGCCGAGCGTGGTGCCGAAAACGCGGGTCTTTCCAGCACCATGGAGCCGGGTCCAGACGACGGCGTGCGGGTTCCCAGCGGGATCGCGGGCCTCGGCGAGCGGAGTGGTGCCGGGCGCGAGGCGCTCGACGCGGTAGAGCTCCTCGCGCGGAATGGTCCACGGGGCGAAGCCTTTCAGGACGGGATGAGCCGCCACAGGCTCGACGAGGACAGGTCGCTCCCGCTCGTGGGAGCGAATCACGGCCCCGGTGAATCCGGCCCAGCCTTCCCCCGCATCGCGGAAGGACATCATCGAACCATGGAGCAGCACGGCGGGGAGTCCGGCGTCGTGCGGAGCGAGGATGCGGGAGACGTAGGCGGGATCGCCGGCTCGGGGAAAGCAATGGTCGTGGACGACGATGTCGTAGCCCTGGGCCCATTCGGGCGAATCGAAGAGAGGGATGCGGACATCGCTTTCGCCTTCGCCCTGGAGCCGGACGACCCATTCGATGGGACGCGCGAGACGTTCGCGGATGCCGCGGACGAGGATCTCCCGGCGGGCTCCGTAGTCGTGCGAGCAGCCGCCCGTGACGAGGAGGGCCTTGATGGGAGGTGGCGGGGGCGCGTCCGGTTCCTGCGCCCATCCGGGGAGGGAAGCGAAGAGGGCGAGCAGGCTGAGGGGGATTCGGGGCATCGTTTTTACTCAACCCGTGTTAGCTCCTGGAGCGTGGTTTCTTATCCGGGGAATCATCTGACGTTTGACTCCCGCATCGCGATCCCCGCTTCGTGAGGCCAATCGCCTCGAAGAATACCGAAAGCATTTCCGCCGCGAAATAGACAAGCAGCGGGACGGAAACCAATGCCATCATTGGAAGAGGCAGATCCCTTGGATGAGGGAGAATCGAGGTAAACAGAGACAACAAAGCACCTATTGCCCACAGAGCCAGAAAGAGCAGACCGAACCCTCGGAGAATTTTCATGCTTGGGGCTAACGTTCAAG
>CAYSZN010000458.1:0-3723 GCA_964435425.1 uncultured Akkermansia sp.
CGATTTCGGTGAAATCCTTGTCGGACAGGGACTCGGCCCGAAACCTGCTTATCCAGAGCGCATCGCGGGGAATCCACCTCCGTGCCTTGCCGCCCCCCCCTCCATGTCCGTGTCCGCCCCCGAACTCCCGGAGATTCCCGAAAGCGCGCCCTTCACCGCAGAGCAGCGGGAATGGCTGCGCCGCTACCTCGGCGAGCTGGTCCGCTCGCTCGCGAAGGGCGGGGCTCCCGCTCCGGTGCCGCCGTCGGAGGTCAAGCCACGCGCTCTGCTTCTCTTCGGCAGTCAGAGCGGCAATGCGCAGTCGCTCTGCGTCGGATTCGGCGAACGGCTCCGGGCGGAGGGCTGGGCCGCCGAGGTCGTGGACATGGAGCAGCACGCCGCCATCGACCTAACGGCGGAGCGGCTCGTCCTCATCGTGACGAGCACCTGGGGCGAGGGCGATCCGCCGGACAACGCGGTCGGCTTCTGGGAGCGGCTCTCCTCGCCCGACCATCCCCGCCTCGACCACACCCATTTTTCCGTCCTCGCCCTCGGCGACACGAACTACGCGGACTTCTGCGCGATGGGAAAGCAGTTCGACGCCCGCCTCGAAGCGCTCGGGGCGACCCGCTCCGCCCCGCGGGTCGATTGCGACCTCGACTACGAGGACCTGGCCGAGGAATGGTTCCGCGTCCTGCTCTCGAGCCTCGACGAGATCGGGAAGGAGTCATTCACCAGCTCCATCGCCTCCGATGCCCCCGCCGCCGTCGCGGACATCCCCGAAGACGAACCCTACGGCAAGAAGAGGCCCTTCCCCGCGCCCCTGATCCTTCGCCAAAAGCTGAACCAACCTCCCTCCCCTCGCGACACTCGACATGTCGTCCTTTCCTTGGAAGGATCGGGGCTGACCTACGAGGTCGGCGACGCCATCGGCACGCATCCCCGCAACGACGAGGCCCTCGTCGAGGAAATCCTCGGCTACCTGCCCTTCAATACCGCCGTCACGGTGAAGGCCCCCGACGGCTGCACCCTGCCCCTGCGCGAGGCCCTTCTCGAACGCTGCGACCTGCGCACCGTGACCAAGGCCCTCGTCCGCAAATGGGCGGCCCTCTGCCACCATCCCTGGCTGCACGCCGTGATCGGGGACGATACGGCCCTCGGCGAGCTGATCGAGGGGCGCGAGATCGTCGACCTGCTCATCGACTTCCCCGCCGACTTCAGGAGCGCGCAGGAGTTCGTCGACCTCCTCCGCAAGCTGCAACCGCGCCTCTACTCCATCGCCTCCAGCCCGAAGGCCCATCCCGGCGAGGTCCACCTCACCGTCGCGAAGGTCGCCTACGAGACCCACGGTCGCGCCCGCAAGGGCGTCTGCTCGACCTTCCTCTGCGGGGGACTGCCCGAGGGCGGCACGGTAAAGGTCTTCATGCAGCCGACGAAGCACTTCGAGCTGCCCGAGGACCCGTCGCGCGACATTCTCATGGTCGGTCCCGGCACCGGCGTCGCGCCCTTCCGCGCCTTCCTCGAGGAGCGCCGTGCCATCGGGGCGACGGGGCGCAACTGGCTCTTCTTCGGCAATCCCCACGCCGCGACCGATTTTCTCTACGAGGAGGAATTCGCCGCGATGCAGGCCGAGGGCGTCCTCACCCGGCTCGATCTCGCGTGGTCCCGCGACCAGGAGCGCAAGGTCTATGTGCAGGACAAGATCCGCGAGCAAGCCGGGGAGGTCTGGCGCTGGCTCGAAGGCGGGGCGCATCTCTACGTCTGCGGCGACGCCAAGCACATGGCCCCCGACGTCGAACGGGCCCTGCTTAACCTGATCCGCCTCCACGGCAACCGGGACGAGGAAGGGGCAGCGGACTACCTGAAGCGGCTGCGCGAGGAGCACCGCTACCAGAGGGACGTCTACTGACCTCGTCCGGGCCTTCGAAGGGGCGAAATTTTTAACGTCTCGCGCCACGTTCCCACTTGACATCGAATTGTCTATTTCGCATCATTGCCTAATGGGCAACAATGCGAACACCGAACGAACGGACCCCGGTGAATTCGACGCCGACGTCCTCTCCCTTCCGCTCACCCCGACGGAACGGCAGCGCTTGAAAGGAGCCGTCGACCGTATCCTGAAGCTTGCCTCGGCGGAGTCGGAGATCCAGCCCAGACAGGAACGACCCACCTCCGGGAACCCTCCGCAGCCGTCCCCCTGACGTCCGCCCTCCTCCATCATGCTTCTGGTCAATGCCAGCAAAGGAGCCAGCACGATCCACGGGGTCGGGCTCGTCGCGCGGGAGCCGATCCCCGCCGGTACACGGATCTGGACCTTCCAGCCGGGTTTCGACATCGCGCTGACTCCGCCGCAATTGCTGGCTCTTTCACCGATCGCACGGGTCCATACCCTGCACTACAGCGCCTACAATTCCTTCAGACGGCTCTATGTGCTGTCGAGCGACGACGACCGCTTCACCAACCATTCGGAGAAGCCGAACACCGTTGCCCCCGGGGACGAGGACCCATCCTCCTGCCGCTACACCGTGGCCCTATGGGACATCCAGCCAGGAGAGGAGCTCACATGGGACTACCGCTCTCCCTGGCGGCAGATGAATCTCGGCTATCCCTCCGGACGACCGATGCCTCATGAGGAGGGCCCCGGGTCGGGCCGGCCGTAGGCGACCGAGAACAACCCTGGGATACGGACGATTGGATTCTTTCTGGCGGTCCATCCCGCAGCGCAAGGCCAGCGCAGGCGGAATCCGGTCTCTGGCTTCGGTTGCCGACTTCCGCTGGCACGGAATCGGCTCATACGGCAGGTCATGACAACACGCGTAGGATTTCTTCTCGACATGGATGGGGTGATCTACCGGGGCTCCCGGCTGATCCCCGGTGCAGGCGACTTCATCGCCCGACTAAGGAACCACGGAATCCCCTTCCGCTTCCTGACCAACAACTCGCAGCGGACGCGCCGCGACGTCGCCCTGAAGCTGCACCGCCTCGGCATCGAGGCTTCGGAGGACGAGGTCTTCACCTGCGCGATGGCGACGGCGCGCTTCCTCGCCTCGCAGAAGCCGGGCGGCACGGCCTACGTGATCGGCGAAAACGGCCTCGCCGCCGCCCTGCACCGCAACGGCTACACCGTGGTCGACGACGATGCGGACTTCGTAGTGGTCGGCGAAGGCCGCACGATGAGCTTCGAGATGATCGAGCGCGGCGTGCGTCTCGTGCAGAACGGTGCCCGGCTCATCGCCACGAACCTCGACCCGAGCTGCCCGACCGAGCAGGGCATCCGGCCCGGCTGCGGGGCCATCGTCGCGATGATCGAGCGTGCCACCGGCGTGCAGGCCTTCTCCGTCGGCAAGCCGAGCCCCGTCATGATGCGGACGGCACGCAAGGAGATGGGCCTGCGCACCGACGAGACCGTGATGGTCGGCGACACGATGGAGACGGACATTCTCGGCGCGGTGCAGATGGGATACCGCAGCGTGCTGGTGCTCAGTGGCGGTACAAAGCTGGACGACCTCCGGCATTTCGCCTACCAGCCGGATCTGGTGGTCGAGCATGTGAACGCCATCCCCGAGGAATTCCTGTTCCGGCAGATCTACGCCCTCGCGTCGTGAGGGGCAGGCGGCCGAATGACACGCCATCGGCCCCTCCGCCCGTTGCGTCTCCGGCCGAAGCGTAGCACACTGCCCCATGCTCGAATTCTCCGACGCCAGCTACCGCTTCTTTCCAGCCAGGCCCTCCCCCTTCCTCATC
>CAYSZN010000459.1:0-3719 GCA_964435425.1 uncultured Akkermansia sp.
GCCGCCATTTCCTCAATGGAACGAAAGGTGTATCACCACATGCTTTCCAAGCCATCGCGGGCATGGCATCGTTCGGCATGAACGAAAGCTCCGCCTCATCTGCCACGATCTTTCCGCCGGGCGCGGACTGGTTCCGGCTGCTCTTCGAGCGCAGCGCGGAGGCGATGACCTTGTTCGACCCTGTGAACGGAATCTTCATCGCGCACAACGAGGCGTCCGCGCAGGCGATGGGCGTGGAGGATCCGGCGGAGATGAACGGCCTTTCGCCCAATGCCTTCGCGCCGGAGTTCCAGCCGGACGGACGGCGCTCGGAGGACGTGACGCGCGAGGTGATCGCGCTGGCGATGGAGAAAGGCACGCACCGCTTCGAGTGGCAGATCCTGCGCCGCGACGGCACCCTCACCTTCTACGATGTGGTGCTCACTTCGCTGGAGCTGGAAGGCCGACCGATGCTGCTCACCGCCGGCCGCAACATCGACGAGCACAAGCGTCTGGAGGAGGAGCTGCGGCTGGCGGAGAGCCGCTGGCGGCGCGTCTTCGAACAGGCGCCGCTCAGCATGCAGATCTTCGCGCCGGACGGCAGCACGCGCGAGGTGAACCGCTCGTTCGAAAAGCTCTTCCGGCTCATCCTCACCGACCTCGACCATTTCAACATCCGCACCGACGCACAACTGGCGGAGGCGGGATTCGGCGAGCAGATCGAGCGCGCCTTCACCGGAGGCGTCTCGGTGATTCCGCCGATCCCTTTCGAGCTGAAGGCCACGCCCGAGCAACCGGCACGCGGCGTGAAATGGATCGGCTCCACCATGTTTCCCGTCTTCGACAGCCAGGGCCGCATCGCCGAGGTGGTCTGCGTCCACGAAGACGACACCGAGCGCAAGGTGGCGCAGGAGGAGGTGCGGCAGTTGAACCAGTCACTGGAGCAGCGTATCGCCGAGCGCACCAAGGAATGGCAGGCGAGCGAGGAAAAATTCCGCCTGCTCTTCGAGCTGTCGCCGCTGGGCATCTCGCAGATCGATTGGGAGGGGCGCTTCCTCCAAGTGAACCCCTCCTTCGCCCGCACCGTCGGGCGCACGCAGGAGGAGCTGCTGCGGATGACCTACTGGGAGATCACCCCGGAGAAATACCGGGAGCAGGAGCTGCAAGTGCTGGAGACGATCCGGGAGCACGGCTACACGGGTCCGTTTGAAAAGGAATACATCCACGCCGACGGCCATTCCATCCCCATCGTGCTCTATGGCGTGCTGGTCCGGTCGCCCGACGGACAGGAGCAGCTCTGGGGCATCACCCAGGACGTGACCGAAAGCCGCCGCGCCGAGCAGGCGATGCGGGAGTCCGAACGCAAATACCGGCTGCTCTTCGAGACCTCCAGCCAAGGCGTGATGCTGCACGACGAGCACCAGTTTTTCGCCGATGTGAACCAGGCGGCGGCGGGGATCTTCGGCCTGACGCCGGAGGCGCTCATCGGTAGGCATCCGGCCGAGCTGGCCCCCGAATTCCAGCCCGACGGCCAGCGTTCGGCGGACGTGGCGCAGCGGCACATCGCGCATTGCTTGGAACATGGCCTGGCGCGATTCGAGTGGACGCATCTCCATTCTCAGGGGTACGAGCTGCTGATGGAGGTCGTGCTCAGCCGCATCACCGACGGCGACCTTCATCTGGTGCAGGCGGTGGTGAGCGACATCTCCGAACGCCGCCGTGCGGAGACGGAGCTGAAAAAGGCATTGGAACGCGAACGCGAACTGAACCAGCTCAAGAGCGACTTCGTGGCGATGGTGTCGCACGAGTTCCGCACGCCGCTGGGCATCATCCAGTCCTCGGCGGAAATCCTCGACGACTACCTCGACCAGCTCGCGCCCGAGGAGCGACGCGAGCAGCTCGGCTCGATCACCAAGAATGCGCGCCGCATGGCCGGGCTGATGGAGGACGTGCTGCTGCTGGGCCGTCTCGACGCCGGGCGCATGGAGTTCCGGCCCGGCCCCATCGATCTCGCCGCCTTCTGCCGACGGCTCGTCGATGAAGTGGACTCCGCTCTCGAAAGCCGCTGCCCCATCGAATTCTCCACCGAGGGACTGCCTGCCGAGAGCCGAGCCGACGAGCGCCTGCTGCGCCACATGCTCGTCAATCTGCTGACCAACGCCGTCAAATACTCGCACGAAGGCGCGGCGGTCACCTTCAAAGCCAGCGCCACTCCGGCGGGCGTGCGCTTCGTCGTGAGCGACCGAGGCATCGGCATCCCCGAGGAGGAGCAACCCCATCTGTTCGAGTCCTTCCGCCGGGGCTCGAACGTCGGTGCACGGCAGGGTACCGGCCTCGGCCTCGTCATCATCAAACGCAGCGTCGAGCTGCACGGCGGTACGATCCACGTCCACAGCCGCCCCGGCCAAGGCTCGCGCTTCACCCTCGACATTCCGCTTCTTCCTCTTCCGACCGAACCATGAAAACGATCCTCATCATCGAAGACGAGCCGGAAATGCGGCGCAACCTTGCCACCATCCTGCGGCTGGAAGGCTTTCGCCCGCTCACCGCCGCCCACGGTCGCGAAGGCGTCGCGCTCGCCCTCGCCGAACGGCCCGACGTCATCCTCTGCGATGTGATGATGCCCGAACTCGACGGCTACGGCGTGCTGGGCGCCTTGCGTGCCGATTCCGCGACCGAGGCCACGCCCTTCATCTTCCTGACCGCGAAAGGCGAAAAGCCCGACATTCGTGCAGGCATGAATCTCGGCGCCGACGACTACCTGACCAAGCCAGTGGCCAAGGCCGACCTGCTCGCCGCGATCCATTCACGGCTGAAACGCGCCGGGCAAAGCGGCGGTGGAGGCTTCGAGCCGGACTTCGACTCTCCCTTGCCCTTGGAGAAAGCCTTCGGTCTGACCCCGCGAGTGGCCGAGACCCTGCTCTGGCTGGCCCAAGGCAAGACCAACGGCGACATCGCCACCATCCTCGGCATCAGCGAGGCCACCGTGAAGAAGCACGTCCTCGACATCTTCGTGGCCCTCGGCGTCGAGACCCGCACCGCCGCCTGTCTGCAAGCGCTGGAGGTGCTGGCCGGCAGCTCTGTCGCCCAGCGCAAAAAGTGACTGGGCGGCGAAGGTCGGACGAGGGCTCTGCCGCCAGGCACCCCGATATGGTCATCGACCTCGGTCGGACATCGAAGGGACATCCGATCCGCGACCACTGGCCGCGGCTACAGAGGGGAGCGATCGATCACTCCCCCGCCTTCACCGTCCGGTCCGCCAGATCGCGCGCCTCGCCGAGGAGCTGCTCTCCAAAGTAGGCGGCGACCGTCTCGTCCACGGCCTTGGCGAAACCTTGGCCATGCCCGCCGCCTTCGACGGTGAGGAAAATCGCCGGGACACCCGCGGCTTCGAGCTTTCCTTCGAGGGTCGCGGACTGTCCGTAGGGCACGGTGCGGTCTTCCGTTCCATGTACGATGAGAAAGGAAGCGTCGTCGGAGGTGACGTGCTCGACAGGCGAGGCGTTTCTGGCCTTGTCGGGATTCTCCTGGACCGCGCCGCCGAGGAGCTTCGCCGGGGGTGAACCAGGGGTATCGTGTCGACCGCCCATCGTCAGCATCTCGGCGGGCCCGAAGAAGTCCACGACGCATCTCACCTTTGCGTGCCGGTCGGTGTGCCCGCCGATCGCACCTTCGAGATCGGCAATGCCGCTCGAGACACCGAGCATGGCGGCGAGATGGCCTCCGGCGGAGGTACCCCA